>CAYUGX010000071.1:0-16580 GCA_964444375.1 uncultured Porphyromonadaceae bacterium
GGTGATTAATTCCTGTATAAAACAAAATCCGTTCGGTAGTCGTCGTTTTGCCCGCATCTATGTGGGCCATGATACCGATGTTACGGGTAAATGAGAGATCCTGTGCCATCTCAACAAGTCAAAGAACTCTAATTTTGCTAAAACCGGAAATGCGCAAACGCCCGGTTAGCTTCTGCCATACGGTGGGTGTCTTCTTTTCGCTTAAAAGCTCCACCTTCTTCATTATAGGCAGCAATGATTTCAGCAGCCAGCTTCTCGCTCATTGAGCGTCCTGAACGCTTGCGTGCGAAATCGATCAGGTTTTTATTACCAATAGAAATCTTCCGGTCAGGACGAATTTCCATAGGCACCTGAAATGTTGCACCACCAACACGACGAGATTTTACCTCAACCGCTGGTGTAATATTCTCTAATGCTTTCTTCCAAACTTCCAATGCACTCTCTTCAGCCTCGCCTTTCTTATTTTCTACAATCTCCAATGCATCGTAAAAGACTTGAAAACATTTGGTTTTCTTCCCGTCCAACATCATGTCGTTTACAAAACGGGTAACCCGGATATCACCAAATTTTGGATCCGGGAGTAGTACTCTTTTCTTCGGTTTTGACTTCCTCATGGATTTACCTTTCAGTCAAATTATTTTTTCTTTGGTCGCTTTGTTCCGTACTTTGAACGGCGCTGGGTACGACCTTCAACCCCAGCTGCATCCAATGTGCCACGTACCATATGGTACCGTACACCAGGTAAATCCTTGACACGACCACCTCTTACCAACACAATGGAGTGTTCCTGCAAATTGTGTCCTTCACCAGGGATGTATACGTTAACTTCTTTTTGATTGGTTAGGCGTACCCTGGCCACCTTTCGCATGGCTGAATTCGGTTTTTTAGGAGTAGTTGTGTATACCCTCACACACACACCACGGCGCTGAGGGCAAGCATCCAAGGCGGGTGCTTTACTCTTCTCCTTAACCTTCTGACGTCCTTTTCTTACTAACTGTTGTATTGTAGGCATATAGACCTGTTTTTCAATAGTTTTTACAAAATCGGTGCGCAAAGATATGGAATTATTTTAAATATAAAAACAAAAAAAGGGAGCTTTACTGAAAGCTCCCCAACAATTCCTTTGGTTATGGCTACGGGTACTTGATGATGATCACAGTTGGATCCGGATCACCTCCAGGACCACCTGGTCCTCCATCGCCCGGGATCGCATATTTAGTAGAACCTAAAAAACCACCCACTGGACTACTTCCAAATTGAATACGGACAAGAAATTCAGTTTGTGAGATGTTCCCCATAGGAACAAAGTACTCAGTCCATTTTCCGTTCTTATGGATTTTGGAAGACTCTAGCAGTTCTCCTCCCAAATCTAAAATCTGTATGGATTCAACCCTTACCTTCTTTTTGTTTTTAACCATAAAAGAAAATCCATCAAATCGACCATCCTGATCAAGATCAGTCACGACACCTTTCATGACTTTTATTCCTTTTGCCTTGTATATTGTTTGCCCGTAGGATTGACTGGTCAGGAATAAAGAAACCACCAATAAAAGCAAAATACCTCGTTTCATATCGTCGTGTGTTGATTATTATCCTAATGGTTAATACTTATTTGAGCCGAAAGGTAACCCCTTATCAGAAAAAAAAAATATTTCAAATCCATTTTTTGACGAATGACATGCCTGTCACTATAATATATTATATATTTACACCTCAAGGCTGTCAAATCAGAGAAATAGCATGGCCAAACACAAACTACTTCTATTTCTAATCCTATCCTTTTTTCTATTCGGCAATGCCCAGATGATCGCTCAACACCTACTCCCATTTCCTCAAAGCGTGGTCAAACCCTATTTGGAAGAACAATACGGCAGTTCATGCACCCAGGCCCTGTTATCATTTCAGGCCTTGCAAGGTTCAAGTCCTGACAGCATCATTCGCCATTATTTGATTCGAATTGCCTATCTATCAGTGTGGGCTGATCAAAACGAAACACTGATTAACCAAGCTGAAAGATTCAAGGGCTTTTGGCAGTTGTCAATTGAGGCTAACAAATACAAGCCTACCCCCAACGAAAATGCCGATTATTTATCGGTTCAGGCCACCCTGGCCTATTATGCAAACAGGAACCAGGCAGCCATTGACACCATGTTGATGGCCATTGAAACAAGACAGGCTACCAATGCGTTTGAAAAGGCCATATTGGCCGATGGATATCAATTCCTGGGCAACTTGTACAAGAAACAAGCTGATGCGGCACGGGCCATGACCTATTTCAGAGAAGCCATCCGAATCAATCGGACCATACAACGACACGAGTCAAATTATCAACTTTATGTTGAGATGGCTCAACCGAAAATTATCGTTGAACCCAATGATTCAACGATTTTACAAAACTTAAAAGCTGCACTCACCCATTTTACCGAAAAAGACAATCGAAAATACATGGCCACCTGCCACAATGAAATTGGCAACTACTGGCACTCAAAAGAACGGATTCATCTTGCCGTTAAACATTTTCAATACTTCGTCGATTATGAGGAAGCTCAGACCGAGCCCGGCAACCTCCACATAGCTTATAATAATTTGGCCACTGCGCTTAACCAAATTGGAGAATATGAACGTGCTAAACAGTATCTGGTTAAAGCAAAGAGTCTGACAAGAACGGATGATTATATTCAGAATGCATCTTTCCTGAGTAACCTGGGTGCATTGTATGGTAAACTGAACCAACCTGACTCAGCACTGTTCTTTCTTGATCAAGCCATTCAAATCCTCTTTCCCGGTCAAACAATACAAAACGACAGTGTACTGCTGGCCACTCGATTCGACCATCCGGTACTACCCATCATTATATCGAACAAAGCCAAGGCGCAACTCGAATTAGGAAAAATACAAGAAAATGTAGACTTGGTTCGGTCAAGTTTAGCACTCATGACTGCGGCCATTGATCGCCTTGACAGATTACGCTACATGTCATCTTATAACACCAAAACAATTTCTGTAAAAGAACATCGCGACATCTATCTACTGGCTCTCGAAACGGGATACCATACTTTCCAAACCAGTAAAAACCCAACTGATCTACAATCGGTATTTGAGTTTTCCTACAAATCCAAGTCAGCTATATTCGATGAATATCAACGTATGCTGTTGGCTAAAGATTCGATTGATCTTGACCGAGTACTCATAACAAGAGATGACAGTCTAAAACAGAGACAAGCCATCGCAACACATGCCCTGCTGGATCTTCAACGTGATCCGGCGCAATTTGCTGATTCGATCAATGCCTTGTATAGTCATCTCGCAAGTTTGGAGAATGAAATCAGTTTGCTGGCAATTGACATGGTAAACGCCAATCCCTATTATTTTAATAGTATCAACAATCCGGATGCTATTACCTATAATGAAATTCAGGATTTATTGAATACAGATGAGATCATTTTAGATTATACCCTTTCACCCACCGGTTTGTTTGTTGTGATAATTAGTAAACAAAGTGCCGAGGTCTGTTTTCACCGAATTAGCAACCAGGATCACGAAAACATCAGTCAGTTTAATGCTTTCTTTTCAAGACGTTCTGATCTTGGATTTACGAACTTTATAGATCTAGGTTACGATCTTTTCCAACTACTAATCGGGCAGGCAGGGATAGATTTCACCAATAAACAACTCATTATTATTCCAGATGGTCCTTTGGGTTATTTGCCTTTTGATGCCATGTCTGTAAGCAATCGAATACCCAGTCGGCGCAATTACAGTGAAACAGATCTACTTATCCACCATTCTGTTGTCAGTTATCAGAATTCAATACAGCAATTCAAAATCAGCCGAACAAAGCCTTTGGCTCCTCCGGCTGAAATCATAGCCTTTGCTCCTTTCACCAATTCCAATTATACAGAAGGTCTGACCACCCTCAATAAACTCGAGGGTAGCCGGGCCGAAGTGGATCTGATTTCCAACTACATCAGAACACGAATATACAAAGGCAGGCGGGCATCTTTGAGACAGTTTGTTAACTATACCGGATCAAACCACATTTTGCACCTGGCAACTCATGGAATTCTATCAATGGGTAATCCCATGAATAATCATCTCATTTTTTCACCAAACCAAAAGACAACTACTCATTCATTACCCTTGTACCAGGTTTCCACCATGTCAATTGATGCCCCAATGGTTGTTCTCAGCGCTTGTCACACTGGTGGAGGTGATCTGTATGAAGGAGAAGGCATCATGAGCTTGACTAGGGGATTCCACTCTGCTGGAGTTGATGCCGTTGTCATGAGTTTATGGCCCGCTTTTGACCAACCAGCAGTAATTATTATGGGTAAATTTTACGAGAATCTGTCAACAGGTACTGGTCCTGCTGAAGCTCTCCGAAACGCCAAACTCAGCTATCTGGACACCTGTACATCCTCATTTAGCCATCCAGCACTCTGGTCTAACTATCAACTCAGTGGATTGAATGATCCAATACAGGTCAGAAAGCAATCAGGGAACCCTAGAAATTCCCTGATTCTCCTATCGTCATTGGCCATTTTGTTGTTGGTGGTATGGCTTTTTCTCCATAAGAGAAAACGAGTTTCAAATCTGCAGTAAAAGCCAGCTCACAATCCCGTACAACTGGTTGATTCTTACAAAAAAAGTATTAGATTTGCAGACCAAATGAAAAAGGGCTGAGAACCTTATTCTCAGATAATAAAGTAACTAAGGACAAAAATGAAAGTTTACCAGAGCAATCAAATTCGAAATCTGGTTTTATTGGGCAATTCAGGAGCCGGTAAAACCACCCTGGCTGAAACCTTGCTGTTAGATGGTGGAGTCATTAGCAGAAGAGGGGATGTTGACAGCAAAAATACTGTCTCAGATTATCATGACATTGAACATGAGCGAGGTTGTTCGGTCTATTCGACCGTGCTATACACCGAGCACAATGATCACAAGCTTAACATCATTGACACTCCAGGTTCTGATGATTTCGTTGGTGCTTCTGTTGCTGCAATGAATGGTGCGGATGCAGCTTTGGTGGTCGTAAATGCACAGAATGGAGTTGAAGTTGGAACAGAAACATTTATGCGTTATGCGGATAAATTCAATAAACCGGTAGTATTAGTCGCCAATCAGCTCGATGCCGAAAAATCAAATTTTGACAAGCTTGTTGAATCTGCCAAAGAAGCTTTTGGCACAAAAGCAGTTGTAGCTCAGTACCCACTAAATGAAGGTGAGAAATTTGATACTGTCATTGACGTAATTAAGAAAACTGCCTATAAATTTCCCATAGGAGGAGGCCAACCAGAAGAAATAGCTCTGCCTTCATCTGAAGCTGACAAAGTGGATGAATTATATGCAGAGTTGGTCGAAGCAGCTGCTGAAGCCGATGAGGAACTCATGGAAAAGTTCTTTGAGAACGATTCTCTAACTGATGAAGAAATGCGTTCAGGTTTACAAAAAGGACTAGCCGAAAGAGGACTGTTCCCGATTTTTTGTACCAGTGGGAAGAATGCACAAGGAACAAAACGCTTAATGGATTTCATTATTGATGCGATTCCTGCTCCAACTGCATTTTCTCCACACATGGATACTGAAGGAAATGTAATCAAAGTTGATCCTAAAGGTCAAACTGCACTTTTCGTCTTCAAGAATTTTACTGAACCCCACCTCGGTGAGGTCAGTTTCTTCAAAGTGATCAGTGGGACATTGAAAGAAGGAATGGATTTGGTAAACCACAGTGGAAACTCAAAAGAACGTCTTTCTCAATTATTCGTGGTTGCGGGAAAGAATCGCGAGAAAATGGGAGAACTCAGTACAGGCGATATTGGTGCAGCTGTAAAACTCAAAGACACTAAGGTATTTAACACCCTAGCCGAAAAAGACTGGGAAGCGCCAATTAAACCGGTTGAAATGCCTGAGCCTAAGTATCGCGCTGCTATCAAAGCCAAAGATGAAGCTGACGATGAAAAATTAGGCGAAATGCTTAGTCGTCTTCATCAGGAAGATCCATCAATATTGATTGAATATTCTAGGGAGCTGAAGCAAATTATACTCAGTGGACAAGGTGAATATCATTTGAATATAGTTTCCTGGATTTTGTTGAACCAGCACAAAATAGAAACTGAATACCTGCCTCCAAAGATTCCTTATCGCGAAACCATTACACGATCTGCTCAGGCGCAATACCGTCATAAAAAGCAATCAGGTGGATCAGGACAATTTGGTGAGGTACACATGATTATCGAACCCCATGATGACAATAATCCAGACAAGAATACTTTCAAGTTTGATGGGAAAGAGTTGGTGCTGAACCTCAGAGGGAAAGAAGAACACCCATTGCCTTGGGGAGGAAAACTCGTATTTTTTAATTGCATTGTTGGTGGTTCAATTGATGCACGTTTTTTACCTGCCATCCTGAAAGGTCTCATGGAAAAGCTGGAGAATGGTCCATTAACCGGAAGTTACGCGCGAGATATTCGGGTATATGTGTATGACGGAAAAATGCACCCTGTTGACTCCAATGAAATCTCATTCAAACTGGCTGGTGCCAAAGCCTTCTCTGATGCATTTAAAAAGGCCGGCCCAAAAATCCTAGAACCCATTTATGATGTAGAAGTTATGGTGCCTGGCGATCGCATGGGTGATGTTATGAGTGACCTTCAGGGACGACGCAGCATGATTCAGGGAATGAGTTCAGAAGGCCGATACGAAATACTAAAGGCAAAAGTACCGCTGGCTGAGTTGAATAAATACTCAACTGCGTTAAGTTCATTGACCAATGGTCGTGCAACCTATACGATGAAATTTGGTGAATACACACTCTGCCCACCAGATGTTCAAGATAGCCTGATGGCTGCCTATGAAGCAGAACAAGAAGAAGACTAGAACTCGTTTGTGAGTAATTATATAAAAGAAAGAGGCCTCCACTGTGTGTGAGGCCTCTTTCTTTTATTGGGTTGTTATCGTTCTCTAATACTTATCTTATCAAAGTAAGAAATCCTTTGTAAACTCCTCCTCTAAAGTCCCGGTCATCCCAACCTATTGCCTCAATTACATAATAATATGTTCCCGCAGGAGAATCAGCTCCAGTTCCATTATTTTTCCCATTCCATCCCGCTTCGGGCGACTTCCAGTCATCCCATTCAAAAACTGTCTTTCCCCACCGATTAAAAATTTTACCATGGAAATGACGCAGCGAAACTGATTTAACCTGAAAATAGTCATTTGCACCATCTGCATTTGGAGTAAATACATTTGGTACCTCAAGCAATGAAGAATCAACTTTAACAAATAGATCGGATTCGTGTCGATAGGTACACTGGTCATAGCTGGCAATCATTCTGGTCACGTACTCCCCAGGTCTTTCAAAGCTGAACATGTTTTCTTGACTATATAATAGATTTACCGTATCTCCAGTCCGCTCCCAAAACTCCCAGTTGTAGTCTATGGCACTTTCATTACCCCCGTTACTACTTGAATCAATTGCAAAATTCACTTCCAATGGGGCTTCGCCTGTTATAGGGTCCATGCTATATTCAGCGTACACTCCATACAAGGTGAGCGTAGTATCATGAAAACAGCCATAATCATCTTCAACCCTGAATACATAAACTAGATGACCTTCGTCCAATGGTGGTTCAGTGCGTCCAACACCATGTCGATCAGACACCATATTTGATCCTGACCAAACGAAGGAAGAGGGCTCAAACAGATTGACAAAAGCTGAATCATCACCATCCCACGGATCGGGAGTCACAAAACCAGTGAGCGTGATGGGATTACCAGAGCAAATAGATGTTTGGTCGGCCCGCGTACCAGTAAAATACGGAGGCATAGCCACAAAAACGTGGACAAATGGAACATTTTCGGCTGGTTTTCCGTTTAAATTCGCAGCAAATAACTGCAACAGGTAATGTCCACCTTCAGGATAAGCAAAAGTCACCGTATTGCCACTCAGGGTTTGAGCTTCAAATCCGACATCCCAGGTAAAATTCACCTGATTTGGATCAAAGGCACTTCCGTCTTCGTTTTGCCCCCCTGCCTGGAAGATGACAGATTTCCCGGGGCAGATGCGAATGGTATCTTGGAAAGGTTGATTAATCTCAACAGTAAATACACCTTCCTGGCCCACCACAGGAGCTATCAGGAATACGAATAATACCACGAGAATCCCCTTTATTTTATTGCTCATAAATTCTTTCATCATGCCAACTGGCTTTTTTCAACAAGCTACAATATTACTAATTATTCAAGGATCTGATCGACAAAATGCCGTGTTTCACCTGCAGATTGCTATTTTTGCCGTCATTATTTTTATTTCAATAACGAAAGAAAAGCCCAATCATTTTATATCCATTTCATGGGAATTGACTTTTTAACAGAACTAAATGATATTCAGCGTGCTGCCGTGGAGCATACCCAAGGACCATCATTGGTAATTGCAGGTGCTGGATCAGGTAAAACCAGGGTTCTTACCTATAAGATCGCTCATTTATTGGAGCGAGGAATACAGGCCCGGTCAATTCTTGCTCTCACTTTTACCAATAAAGCAGCGAGAGAAATGAAAGAAAGGATAGGTAAACTAACCGATGACGAAATCGTGAGGCACCTGTGGATGGGTACTTTTCATTCTATTTTCGCACGTATCCTGAGACGTGAATCTGAAGCCCTGGGATATCCAGCTAACTTCACCATTTATGACTCAGATGATACAAAAAGTATGATTCGTACTATCATCAAAGACCTGAACTTAAATGACCAGATATATAAGGCGAATGAAGTTCAACGGCGGATATCTTCAGCTAAAAATAACCTTATCCTGGCTGATCAATACGCTGCAAATAATGACATTCAGAATCAAGATATCAGCGCAAAGAAACCTGCCATAACCGAGATTTATAAAACCTATAGTCAGCGCTGTCGTCAATCAGGAGTAATGGATTTTGATGACCTCCTGGTGCAAACTAATGTATTATTTAAAGACCACAGCGACATTCTTAATAAATACCAACAATTCTTTCAGTTCATTTTGGTTGATGAATACCAAGACACCAACTATGCACAGTACTTGATCGTAAAACGATTGGCAGACAAGCACCAAAACATTTGTGTTGTTGGAGATGATTCACAGTCGATATACTCATTCAGGGGGGCAAAGATCGAAAACATCCTAAATTTCAGGAACGATTATCCAACGTATCGCCTATTTAAGTTGGAACAGAATTATCGATCAACTCAAAACATTGTTGACGCCGCCAATAGCCTGATTGACAACAACAAAGACAGAATACCAAAAAAGGTTTGGTCTGCTAAAGAAAAGGGTGAAAAAGTCCAGGTAATTGAAACGCTGACTGACCAGGAAGAAGGATTGATCATTGCAAATAGCATTACTGAAACCAGAATGCAACAAAGGGTCGATTTTGATGCTTTTGCCATCCTTTACAGAACCAATGCGCAATCAAGAATTCTTGAAGAGGCGTGCCGCAAACAAAATATACCCTACCGGGTTTACGGCAGTATTTCGTTTTATCAACGCAAAGAAATCAAAGATGCCCTGGCTTACTTCAGAATATGCGTAAACCCTCTTGATGATGAGTCTATTCGTAGAGTGATTAACTATCCTGCCAGAGGAATCGGGAAAACGACCATCGATCGACTCTCCCAGGCAGCATTTAATGCCCATGTACCTTTGTGGACTGTTTTACATGATCCAGGATCGTATGTTCAAGCCTTTAACAAAGGTACGCTGTCTAAGCTTATGCAGTTTAAAGCCTTGATCGAGTATTTTGCGGCAAAGGTCGAAAAAGACGAAGCCTATGACCTGGGACTTGAAATACTTTCAAAAACGGGTATCCTGCAAGAATTTGCCTACGAAAAGAGTCCCGAATCACTGAGTAAATATGAAAACCTCCAGGAACTTTTGAATGGGATGAGAGAGTTTTCTGATGCCGAGAAGCAGGCCAATCCTGAAAGGGATATTCACCTGGGGCATTTTCTTGAAAATGTGGCTTTACTCACCGATCAAGACACCAAATTAAATGTCAACCAAGCCCAGGTAAGTCTCATGACTATTCACGCAGCGAAAGGTCTTGAGTTTCCCTATGTATACATTGCTGGTCTCGAAGAAGAGTTGTTCCCTTCTCAGTTTTCTTCCTCTTCAGCCAGAGATCTTGAAGAAGAAAGGCGACTCTTTTATGTTGCGATCACTCGCGCCATGGAAAGAGCCATCATTACCTGTGCTCAAACACGCTATAAATGGGGAAGTCTTATAAGCAGCCGTCGATCAAGGTTCATTCGTGAATTAAACACACAATTCGTGGAGATACCAGAGACAAAAGGATTGAAACAGGGAGGAAGAATCGAGCAACAAACTCATCCGGCAGGGAATAAACCCGCTGATCGTAAGAAACATTGGCAACCGTCGAGAAACTTGGTCAGGACGCAGGATGCAAAAGAGCCAAATTCATCCTCCAGTGATTTTAATGCAGATGATCCTGATTTGATCCAGGCCGGCATGAAAGTGATTCATGCTCGATTTGGTGAAGGTAAAGTATTACAGGTTGAAGGTACTGCTCCCAATCGAAAAGCCACGGTGTTTTTTAAATCGGCAGGTCAAAAGCAATTGTTACTCAAATTTGCCAAACTACAAATCAGCAAATCAGGGTAATTCATTGAAAAGAACTATATTTGCACCGAATACCAATAGGTACAACTGACCCGTTATAACATACACTATTTCCTGGGTCAATAATCAAATCAACAATCGGATATGGATTACAATACATCTCGCAAGAAACTTCAATTACCTGAATATGGTCGTAATATTCAAATGATGATTGATCATGCAGTGAGTTTAGAAAGTAAGGAAGAAAGAACTAAAGCAGCTGAGACGATCATTCAGGTGATGGGAAATATGAATCCGGCTTTGAAAGATAATCGTGATTTCAAGCATAAGCTATGGGATCATTTGCATATCATTGCCCAATTTAATCTTGATATTGAGTCTCCATTTGAAACTCCCAAGCCCGACTATTTTACCAGAAAACCTGATCCCCTGGAGTATCCAGGCGGAAGAATAAAGTACATGCATTACGGTAAAGTAGTTGAACTAATGATCGAAAAGGCTAAAACCATGGAGGAGGGCGATGGACGGGATCATTTCATCACCGCGATCGCCAATCACATGAAATTAGCTTATGTTACCTGGAATAAAGACAGTGTACCTGATGAGGTCATTTTTAAAGCACTTGACAACCTTTCAAACGGGATGCTAAAGGTCAAAGAAGGTGTTTCTTTAATAGAACCAAAAGAAGCCCCAAAACCGCAGTCCAATAAAAAGAAAAAAGGGAAGCAACATCATCACAAGAATAATCGCTAAGTAAATCAGCTCGTTCCGCATGGCCACTTTCGAAATTCAGGGGGGAAAACAACTGTCAGGAACAGTTGAACCTCAGGGTGCGAAAAATGAAGCCCTTCAAATCATTTGTGCCACTTTGCTCACCGCAAGTCGCGTTCAGATAAAGAACATTCCCGAGATTAGAGATGTTCTCATTCTGATCGAGCTACTTGGTCATATGGGGGTAAAAGTTCATAAACTCAATCCCGGCCATTGGGAATTTCAAGCCGATGCTATAGACCAAGGGTATTTGGAGACAACCGACTTTGTTCAACATGCAATCAAGCTACGGGGCTCGGTTATGATTATTGGACCTCTATTAGCTCGCTTTGGTAAAGCTATCATGCCATTACCTGGTGGGGATAAAATTGGCCGAAGACGATTGGATACTCATTTCAATGGATTGATTGAGCTGGGTGCACGAGTTAAGTTCAATGAAGAACTCAAACGATATGAAATTTATGGCAGTCTAATGACTGGGAATGATCTACTACTAGACGAAGCCTCAGTCACCGGAACCGCCAATTTACTTATGGCCGCTGCACTCACTCCAGGAAAGACCACCCTATTTAATGCAGCCTGTGAGCCCTATGTGCAACAACTTTGCCATATGCTGGTAAGAATGGGAGCATCCATTTCTGGGATTGGATCAAACCTGCTCCACATTGAAGGCGTTGAAGGATTAAAAGGGACATCTCATACCATCCTGCCGGATATGATTGAAGTAGGTAGTTTCATTGGATTGGCAGCCATGACGAAATCTGATCTAACAATCGCAAACGTTTCACTAAAGAATTTAGGCATCATCCCAAAATCTTTTGAGAGATTGGGCATCCAGATGTATCAAACTGAAAAAGGCATTCACGTACCAACTCAGGATGAATACATCATTGAGAATTTTATGGATGGCTCAATTTTAACCATAGCAGATGCACCCTGGCCGGGGCTAACACCCGATTTGTTATCGGTCTTTTTGGTGGTGGCAACCCAAGCTAAAGGATCAGTTTTAATTCATCAGAAAATGTTTGAAAGTCGTTTGTTTTTTGTTGACAAACTGATCGACATGGGAGCCCAAATCATTCTGTGTGACCCACACCGTGCCACCGTCATCGGACTTAACCGCCAGTTTCCTTTACGCGCCACAACCATGAGCTCACCGGATATACGTGCTGGGGTTGCTTTATTGATTGCAGCCATGAGTGCTGAAGGTACATCGGTTATTCATAATGTCGAGCAAATTGACCGGGGCTATCAGTTCATTGATGATAGGCTAAATGCACTGGGTGCCCATATCCATCGGTCGTAATTTCAACCACCCTGCCAAAATGGCGTTCAACCTGCGATGGCAAAGAATTTGATGTTGCGGGATTGTCAAAACTATAGTTGTGAAAATGGAAGAAAAGGAAAGCAAAACAGTAGACAAAGAATCTCCTGAAAAAACAGAAAAGAAAGCTGATAATAAAGCAAGTGCTGCTAAAAGCAAAACCACTTCGAAGGCAAAAAAAGGAACTTCAAATCAAAAGAAAACAAGCAGTACCAATAAGTATAAGAAATTGTACGAGGAAGGTAACCTGAAACTAGCAGAGGTCCAGGACCGCTACCTCCGACTGAGTGCTGAGTATGACAATTATCGCAAACGTACCCTGAAAGAAAAGATGGAATTGACCAAAACAGGTGGCGAAAACGTGTTACTCAATATTTTACCTGTTTTGGATAACCTTGAACGAGCCATCGGATCAGTCAGACAGGCCAAAGATATCGAAGCCGTTAAAGAAGGTATTGACCTCATATATTCAAAATTTCTTGAATACCTCAACCAAAATGGCGTAAAGGAAATCCCTGCAACGGGACAGGAATTTAACACCGATCTACACGAAGCGATAACAAAAATCCCAGTTACGGATGAAGAACAAAAGGGCAAAGTTGTTGACGTGATAGAGAAGGGGTACTATCTGCACGACAAGGTGATCCGTTTTGCCAAGGTTGTTGTTGGGGAATAAAAATGCACTTGGGTTAAAATAGTTTATGGGAAAAAGAGATTATTATGAGGTCTTAGGGGTTGAAAAAAACGCTTCACCAGAAGAAATAAAGAAGGCCTATCGCAAGCAAGCGTTAAAGTTTCATCCAGATAAAAATCAGGGTGACAGCAGCGCTGAAGAAAAATTCAAAGAAGCAGCTGAAGCATACGAAGTATTATCAAACCCCGACAAGAAATCCCGATATGATCAATTTGGTCATGCAGGTCTGGGTGGCAATGCTGGAGGTTTTAGTGCAGAAGGCATGAACATTGAAGATATATTCTCCCATTTCGGAGACATCTTCAGTGATTTTGGATTCGGTGGATTTGGCGGCTCCTCACGCAGTAGGGGGAGACGAGTCAATAAGGGATCAAACATACGGGTTAAGGTTAAATTAACTCTTGAAGAAATAGCCAAAGGCACCGAGAAAAAAATCAAAGTGCCTAAATATGTCGGTTGTGATACCTGCAATGGTACAGGAGCCGCACATGGGTCATCCTATTCAAACTGTTCAACCTGCAAAGGTTCAGGACAGGTAACACGGGTCAGCCATACCTTCTTAGGTCAAATGCAGACCACTGGCGTTTGCCCGAGCTGCAATGGTGATGGCAAGATAATCACCCAGAAATGTACCGAATGTTATGGTGAAGGAGTTAAAAAAGGTGAGGAGATCATCCCACTCAATATTCCGCCAGGGGTGACTCAAGGGATGCAGCTGACGGTAAGCGGCAAAGGAAATTCAGCCCGTAGAGGTGGCCACGCTGGCGATCTCCTGGTGGCAATCGAGGAACAGGAACATCCTGAACTGGTGAGAGATCAGACCGATTTGCTTTATAATCTGTTTATATCATTTCCACAGGCAGCCCTGGGAGCAGCGGTTGAAATCCCAACAATCGATGGCAAAGTAAAAGTAAAGATCGAAGCCGGCACCCAACCTGGGAAAATTCTCCGCTTGCGGAACAAAGGTATTCCGGATGTAAACGGGTACGGTAAGGGTGATTTACTTGTTAAAATCAATGTTTGGATTCCAAAGAATCTGAGCCGGGATGAGAAAAAAATCATTGAGGACATGGATTCATCTTCGAACTTTGAACCCGCTCCCACAAATTCTGAAAAAAGCTTTTTTCGTCGAATGAAAGATATGTTTGAATAGCCGATACATTGAATACATGGATTTTCTAAAAGCTTCCCAAATCGTTAAACAGTTTGCCAATCATTTGGCCCTTGACCGGGTTAGTATGACCGTTCCTGAGCAAAGCATATTCGGTTTGCTCGGACCGAATGGCGCGGGCAAAACAACCATGATCCGCATAATCAACCAAATTACTGCACCGGATTCTGGTACCGTTGAATTCAACGGAAATCCACTCAAGGCTGAGGATGTGCAATACATCGGCTACCTGCCGGAGGAACGCGGATTGTACAAAAAAATGAAAGTTGGTGAACAGGCCCTATACCTCGTTCAATTAAAAGGACTTTCGAAGAATGATGCCTTGAAGCGACTTAAATTTTGGTTCGAAAAGTTTGAAATCGAAGCCTGGTGGGATAAAAAGGTTGAAGAATTATCAAAAGGGATGCAGCAAAAGGTTCAATTTATCACAACTGTTTTGCATGAACCCAAATTACTAATCTTTGATGAACCCTTTTCAGGATTTGATCCAATCAATGCTAATCTCATTAAGCAGGAGATTCTCCAATTACGAGAGAATGGGGCCACCATCATTTTCTCAACACACAATATGTCTTCAGTTGAGGAACTTTGCGATCACATTGCCCTGATCAATGTTGGCAAAACCATATTGGACGGCCCGATCAATGAGATTCGAAACCAGTATAAAGCCGATACCTATCAGCTTATTTACCGTGGTGAGTCTCAGACACTCGAATCAGCTTTAAGCGACCTGGTCGACCTGACCACAGAACCTATGGCTGGAAAGGAGCAAAAAGTTGTTATAAAGATACACAATGGAATGGCAACCCGTGATTTAATTGAACGAATCAATCCCTCTGTTGATATCGTATCTTTTAATGAAGTTGTTCCTAGTATGAATGATATTTTTATCCGTGTTGTTGAGGAAACCAAAGTAGCTGGAAAAGCCTAGTTGAATAGCCAATATGAATAAAATAAAACTGATCATACAAAGAGAATTCTTATCCCGGGTAAAGAAAAGATCATTTATCATCATGACTATACTGGCACCCTTTCTCTTTGCCGGTTTGATGATTGTGCCGGGTTTGATGGCTACCATGGGGGATAAGGAAGAGAAGATCATTGCCGTTATTGATGAAACGAACATTCTCGATGGCGTTCTAACCAATGAAGAATATCTGACTTTTGAATACATTAACAACACCAAAATTGGAGACTTAAAAGACAATTTCAAAGAATCGGTATACTATGCAATCTTGTATATTCCTTCGAATATCCTAACAGTCGAGCGCGTTCAGCTCTATTCTGATCGTCAGACGACTTTGGGCGTTAATGCACACATTTCAAGAGATCTGAATGATTTCATTGAGAAACTCAAGTTACACAATGAGCAGGTACCTATGGATATACTTGAACGTATCTCCAGCAATGTTAAGGTAGAGACCATGCAGTGGACCAGCGATGGCGGCGAAAAAGCCAGCTCGGCTGGTCTGGCAAGCGGGATTGGATATGGAGCAGGTTTTTTGATCTATTTCTTCATATTTATGTATGGTGCCCAAGTAATGCGAGGGGTCATGGAAGAAAAGAGCAATCGCATTGTCGAAGTCATTATTTCATCGGTTAAGCCATTTCAGCTGATGATGGGTAAAGTAGTTGGTGTTGCGCTGGTGGGTTTGACCCAGTTTGTTTTGTGGCTGGTATTAACTTTTGTGTTAATCACAGGAGCTCAGGCTCTCCTAATAGGTGAATCAACCAGTCAAACTACTCAAGAACTAGCCCAGAGTGTTATGGAGAGTGGTTCAGACAGTCCGGTTCAAACAATGGATGTATCTGAAATCGAATTAGTCTTTGAAGATATTAGCAGTAAAATTGATAACATTCCAGTAGGTGTATTACTCGGGTCTTTCCTGTTCTTTTTCCTTGGAGGATACTTATTGTACGCTTCATTGTTTGCTGCAATCGGATCAGCTGTTGACAATGAAACAGACACCCAGCAATTTATGTTGCCGATAACCATACCCCC
>CAYUGX010000072.1:0-16268 GCA_964444375.1 uncultured Porphyromonadaceae bacterium
GCCATTGAACTCGAAGACATTTATGCCTGGTCGATAGATTTCACCGGTGTGCAGAAAGGCGATGAATTCAGAATCATTTATACGGTGAAAATGATTGATGGAGAGGCCATTGGTATCGATCAGGTGCTGGCCTGTTCTTTCTCACATGGGGGCAAAGAACATCAGGCCGTTGGTTTTGTGCAGAATAATCAGTTCAATTACTTTGATGAGAATGGTCAAAGTTTGAAAAGGGCATTCCTTAAAGCCCCTCTAAAATCATATCGCATCAGTAGTCGTTATACTAAATCACGATTTCATCCTATTCTACGCATTTACCGCCCGCATTCGGGGGTTGACTATGCGGCGCCAACAGGCACTCCCATTTTTGCGATTGGAGATGGAAAAATTGTTAAAAAGGGCCGTGACAAATCTGCAGGCAACTATCTAAGAATCAAACACAATTCGGTCTATTCTACTGGATACAATCATTTGTCAAATTATGCTAAAGGGGTTAAGCTTGGCTCTTATGTTAAGCAAAACCAGATCATTGGTTATGTCGGCAGTACCGGCTATGCCACGGGTCCTCATTTAGATTTCAGGATGTATAAGAATGGAACGGCTGTTGATCCCCTGAAAGTTAAATCACCTCCTGTTGAACCTGTGCAGGCAAGCTTGAGGCCTCAATACGATTCTGTTGCTCAGGATTATGCATATCAACTATCGGCCTTGCGGTTTTGATTACCAATTCTCAAGGTAATCTTCAATAGCACTGGGATAGTGGGTGTATTCCAAAGCATGGATTCGTGAAGCCAGGGTGTCTGCAGTATCATCCGGCAGGACATCACAAGAAACCTGTTTCAGAACCTGACCTTTGTCGTATTCGTGATCAATAAGGTGTATGGTAATTCCGGATTTGCTTTCAGCATTATCGATTACAGCCTGATGAACACGGGATCCATACATGCCTTTTCCGCCATATTTTGGAAGCAAAGCCGGATGAATATTAATGATTCTCCCCGGGTATTGACTCAATAGAGATTCTGGTATGAGCCAAAGAAAGCCTGCCAGAATGATCAAATCTATTTTGTTACTTGCAAGAAGTTCATTAACCCGACCTGAATGGTAAAGGTCATGGCGGTTAAACACATGGTGTGAAACTGACAGTTTTTTAGCTCGTTCAAGCACAAAGGCAGTTGGATTATTGCTCAAAATCAACTTCACAGCAGCTCGTTCTGATTGCTCGAAATGCCTGACCAGGTTTTCAGCATTAGTGCCTGATCCTGAAGCTAATACAGCTATATTCTTCATGGCCTACGTTTTGTGTCCTCAAAAATAAAAAATCTGCAAATATATACCATGACCCAGATAAATTCAAAATTTTGTCGTATTTTTTGCAGACGTTGGCAAAAAAGGATCATTTTTTTTGAATAATCGGGCTATTAGTGCTTTATTTGCATCGGCAAAATTATAAATTTCCACTACTTAAATTATTATTAATTAAAAGATTAAAGCTATGTCAGACATTGAATCCAGAGTGAAAGCAATTATCGTAGACAAGCTTGGTGTTGATGAGTCAGAAGTTACTCGTGAATCAAGTTTTACCAATGATCTGGGAGCCGACTCTCTTGATACTGTTGAGTTAATCATGGAGTTTGAGAAAGAGTTTAACCTGGCTATTCCTGATGATCAAGCTGAAACCATCGGAACCGTTGGTGACGCGATCAAGTATGTTGAAGATAACGTAGAATAGTCTCAAAATTTGGATTTTAGATATGGATTTAAAGCGGGTTGTTGTTACAGGCCTAGGAGCCTTAACCCCAATAGGCAGTACTGTTGAGGAATATAGGAAAGCACTATATGAAGGTGTAAGCGGGGCTGATACAATTACCCGTTTTGATCCTTCTAATTTCAAAACGAAGTTTGCTTGTGAGCTCAAGGGATACAATGCCCTTGATTATTTTAATCGAAAAGAAGCTCGAAAGCTTGACCCCTATGCCCAATATGGCATTATTACTGCAGATGAAGCGATCAAGGATTCTGGAATTAATCCTGAAGAAATTGATGTCGACCGCACGGGTGTAATCATGTCTTCTGGCATCGGTGGCTTACTCACTTTTGAAGAGGAGATCGTTGGATTTGTAAACAATGAGTTCAATCCTCGATTCAATCCCTTCTTCATTCCGAAAATGATTTCTGACATTGCTAGTGGTCACATTTCCATGAAATATGGATTTCGCGGACCCAATTATGGTACCGTTGCTGCTTGCGCGACTGCTACCATGGCATTGGCCAATGCTTTTGATCACATCAGGCTTGGACGTGCCAAGGTAATGGTTGTGGGTGGTTCTGAAGCCTCAGTTACCCGAGTGGGTGTTGGTGGTTTTAACGCGATGCATGCCATTTCAACCCGGAATGACGATCCTAAAACAGCCTCTCGACCGTTTGATATCGACCGAGATGGTTTTGTTATGGGAGAAGGTTCAGGAACCTTAATCCTCGAAGAATACGAACATGCCAAGGCACGTGGAGCCAAGATCTACTGCGAAGTAGCCGGTGCTGGTATGACTGCCGACGCTCATCATCTCACTGCACCGCATCCTGACGGACTGGGTGCAGCTAATGTTATGAAGTTTGCACTTGAAGATGCAAACATGAAGCCTGAAGACATTGACTACATCAATGTTCACGGCACTTCCACACCACTCGGTGACATTGCTGAACCACTGGCTATTCAAAGCGTTTTTGGTGAGCTTGCTTATGATCTGAGCATCAGCGCAACCAAATCCATGCACGGCCACTTATTAGGTGCTGCAGGAGCAATTGAAGCAATGGCAGCCATCTTTGCCATCCAGGATAATAAGATTCCACCCACCATTAACCAGTTCAATCCGGATCCTAAAATTGATCCCAAGCTTGATTTCACCTTTAACCAGGCCAAAGAAAGACCGGTTAGAGCTGCATTGAGTAACACATTTGGTTTTGGTGGACACAATGGCTCTATCATTTTCTCCGAACTGTAAGATGATTTTGTGACGGGCGTATTCCGTTTCGTATTTTGGCTTTTCAACCCGAACCAACGGGTTTTCATTCAAAAATTGGTACCCATACTCGGGTTCTTTCCAAAGAACCCCGATCTATACCGTATTGCCTTTATACACAAATCTACCGCCCTGGTAAACGACGATGGTTTTCCAGTGAATAATGAACGACTCGAGTACCTGGGCGATGCTGTTCTCGGTTCTGTAGTGGGTGAATACCTTTATAAAAAATACCCCTTCCAGAAAGAAGGATTTTTGACCAAAATGAGATCAAAAATGGTCAACGGTGAGCAGTTGGGTCACCTGGCTATCACCATGGGCCTGGATAAGGTCTTGCAGAATCAGGTGACCAGCCGGCAAAGTTTACGGCATATTTCTGGCGATGCATTTGAAGCGCTGATTGGAGCCATTTACCTGGATCAAGGCTACACAAAAACCAGGTCCTTTATTCTAAAAAAAATCATTAAAAAACACCTCGACCTTGAAGAGCTTGAGAAAGTAGAAACCAACTACAAGAGTCAACTAATAGAATGGGCACAGAAAGAGCACAAGGAGGTTGTATTTTATACTGATATTGAACCGTACGATCCCACTCAGTTCATATCATACGTAAGTATTGGCGAGCAATTGTTCGGCTCTGGAACCGGGCCTTCAAAAAAAGAAGCTGAACAGAAAGCTGCCCTGGAAACCATCAATGAAATTGTCGTATAACTGGTGGTTGCGAAAAACAAATACACACTTAAGGTCGGGGCTGAAGACGGTCGAGCTCGAGTGATTGGATTGGTGTCTGATGCTTCAGACTATAAACTAAGTTGGCACTTGAATCAACATTTAAAGATAAAACTCACAAAATCAGCTGATTTTATTTGGAGCAGCAAACAAATGCAACAAAGACAGGAATTTAGCTGCTATAGTTATATTATGCCAAGTGAAAACCAGATTAAGCTGATTCGTAACCTGTCAAGTTCTGGAATCCCAATCAGTCCATACCATCAGTTTGATTACCTTGTTATTTTACAGGATGGCTTTGCCCCGAATCTGGCAGATTCAATCTTGAATCAACTGAAACTATCGAAGCTCATACGAGCAGTTTATCCCCTCGATCCAAGCCCAATTCTGGATTGGCTGGGATAAAAAAAAAGAAAGTCCCACTAACAGCAGGACTTTCACCAAAACCAAAACTATGAAAACTACTTGAACTCAAACTCTCCAATAATCTCCTTGTCTCCTTGCGTAATAGTAACGGTATAAAACCCGCTTTCATTGTATTCAAGTGGGATTTCTGTTAAAAACCGTCCGTAAAAATTTCGCACTTTCTTCTTATACAGTCTCTTACCTTCCCCATCAAAAACAGCTACAGCGATTGGGTCTAGCTCATCAGAATTAAACTCGAGTCGGTACATTCCATCCGCTTTTGCTTGAAGTTGAATTTGCCCCTTTGTCTTAGCGGCAGTAGCAAAAAAGAACTCGTTATCACCTTCGCCCTTCTTGATTACATCAACGACTACATCACCTTCTGATTCATCTACCCAAAAGGCCAGGTCATCTTTCTTTTTGATCACTTTTACATCACCTTTTGCTGAATCAAAGAACAAATCACCCTTGGATTCATATATCCATTTCAGGTCATCCTTCTTTTTGATCATTTTTACATCACCTTTTTCACCTTTTTCACCTTTAAAAAAAACTTCACCCTCTTTAATCAACACATTTCCTTCCTTAGTCTCGAGAAGCTTGTGACCACCCTTCTTATCAATCAGGATATCGAAGGTCTCAGTTTCACCTTCTTTCCCTTTTTTAATGACGATAGCATGGTGCTCTTTTTCCACATGCTTTTCATCGCAGCACTCTTCTGTTTCATCATGACCTTCACATCCGTGTATGTCATGAGTAATAACCTTGTATTTTTTATGTCCTTTTTCACCTTCCTTCACAGACCATACAACATCTTTATGGACGTCCATATCCATATCAAATTCAATTTCTTCCCCATCTTCGGAATATATATGAAACATTGATTTAGCCATTTTCTCACCTGCATGAACAAAATTGGCAGACTTATTATGTGCTGAATCAAAATATTTGACATACACATTGTCTCCGTCGATTTTTTTTATCAGCTTATGGATCTGGTCCTTATCCATATCTTTATCAACAGTAAATGTACTGTCGAGTACTGTTTCTCCATCCTTGGATACTTTGATGGTAACTGTTGACTTAACTTCTTCTTTTACGACCTTTTTTTTCTCTTTTGTAACTTCCTCCTGGGCTACAGCCATACCTGCAAACAACACAGCAGCCAGAAAGATTCCGCTAGATTTTAGCATAACTTTTTTCATTGTATTTTCGATTAATGAGTTCACTATTATGTACAATTCAAATGTACGGGCTGTCAAGGTTAATCCACATTAAGCATTGTTAATGATTGTTAAGTTATTTCCTTACAGCCTTTTGCTATATTTGTTCGTATGAGTAAAAAGAGCATCTGGTTTCTGGCTCTATTTTCAGCGGTTGCCTTAACTGCCTTGATTATTGTCCAATTGATATGGATTCGGAATGCCGTTGATGTACAAGAACGACAGTTTAACCAATTGATCAACCAAACCTTAAACAAGATTATCAGTCAATTAGAAAAGTACGAAACCATCCAATACTTCGAAGAGGAAATGAAGGATGAGATGCTTCGCTCTAATTTACCGGGTGAACATGAAACCGACCAACAAGCAAATTCAATACAGATAACGACAGGGAGTAATGAAGAGGAGGGCTTGTACATTTTAGGAGCTGACGATCCTAATTTGCTCCAGATGCAACGGGATTTATTGTCTACTGATTCCATGGTTTTCTTACCTGAACCAGGACCCAATGATCTCAATCTCTCTCCAAGTTATTCCAGGCCCTTGATGACCCAATCTGACTTACGCCGCAACTATGAACAATATCTGACGAACCGACGAGTACTGCGGGTTTTTAATACCATGTTCAAATATGATCTAAGTATCGAGCAGCGGCTTCCCCGGATCATGCTGGATACAGTTGTTAGAAATGAGATGGACAGACTGAATCTGGATTTGTCTTTTGAATATGGCGTTAAAACTGCACAATCCAGATATACCTTAACGTCTTCGGGATTCAATCCTACCGCCATCGAACAAGAGTTTACCAGTCTACTCTACCCTCAGGATATCATTGTCACTCGGAATTTCCTGTTGCTCTATTTTCCTGACCAAAAAAACTTCTTATTCAGGTCTGTGAGTTTTCTTGCGGGTACCTCATTAATACTGACCCTGGTTCTTCTCATTATTTCATTCATCACAATTTATGTCATTATCAGGCAGAAAAAACTGTCTGAAATTAAAAATGACTTCGTGAACAACATGACCCATGAGCTAAAAACTCCAATTTCTACCATTTCACTCGCTTCTCAAATGCTAGGAGATACCTCAATAGACAAGGATTCGAAAAATCTCGAACATATCTCCAGGTTAATCTCTGAAGAGAGTAAGCGTCTGGGGGTACAGGTAGAGAAAGTATTGCAGGTTTCGGTTTTTGGTGAAAGCAAAATGCGACTGAAGACAACATCGATTAACATGAATGAAGTGGTGCAACAGGTTGTCGACAAGATGGAGCTACAACTGAAGCAAAATCAAGTAGCGCTTAGGATGAGACTGAGTGAATCAAATCAAGTCATAGAAGCGGATGAGGTGCATATGACCAATGTGATCTTCAATCTACTAGACAATGCCCTGAAATACAGCAAAGACGATCCCAGGATTGACATCATCACCAAAGCAGGGAAGCGAGGATTTTCGGTCTGGATAAAAGATAATGGTATTGGGATGTCAAAAGATCAAAAGAAGAGGATATTTGAAAAGTTTTATCGTGTACCCACCGGAAATGTTCACAACGTAAAAGGATTTGGGCTTGGATTGAGTTATGTGAAGAAAGTAGTGGAAGAACACGGAGGGAAGATCTGGGTCGAGAGCACATTGAACAAGGGAACAGAATTTCAACTATTTTTACCCTACTCCTATCAAAAGCACTAATCATGGAAAAAACGAGAATACTCTTAACCGAAGATGATCTTAATCTGGGATCTCTGCTAAAGGAATACTTGACGGCCAAGGGGTATCAGGTAGAGCTGCAAACTGATGGAGAAAAGGGCTTAAGCAGTTTTAAGCGTGAACACTACGACCTCTGCATTTTGGACGTCATGATGCCGGTCAAAGATGGTTTTACTCTGGCCAAGGACATCCGGATCATTAATCAGGAGATACCCATCATTTTCCTAACTGCTAAATCAATGAAAGCCGATGTATTAGAAGGCTTCAATATTGGAGCAGACGATTACATAACCAAACCCTTCTCAATGGAGGAATTGCTGATGCGAATTGAGGCGATACTGCGTCGGACAACAAAGAGTACCATCCAGGAAGTCTTCTTGCTTGGAGATCTGGCATTTGATTCGAACAAACAAACCCTTACTATTGATGGAAAAACCACGAAGCTGACGACTAAAGAATCAGAGTTGCTCAAATTACTCTGTCAGCACAGCAATCAGATACTTGAACGGAATTATGCCTTGAAGGCCATCTGGAAAGACGATAACTATTTCAATGCCAGGAGCATGGATGTTTACATCACAAAATTAAGAAAACATCTCAAGCCAGTTGAAGGCCTTCAGATTATCAATGTTCATGGTAAAGGGTACAAGCTGTTGAAAGAAGACTAATCGAGTTTAAGCACTGCCAAGAACGCGGTTTGTGGTACTTCAACATTGCCCACTTGCTTCATCTTTTTCTTGCCTTTTTTCTGCTTCTCAAGCAGCTTTCTCTTTCGAGTGATGTCTCCTCCATAACATTTTGCCGTAACGTCTTTGCGGTATGCCTTGACTGTTTCACGTGCTATGATTTTACCCCCGATGGCCGCTTGAATAGCTATATCAAACTGTTGACGCGGGATAAGTTCTTTTAGCTTCACACACATTCTACGCCCAAAAGGATAGGCATTGTCGAAATGGATCAGGGTTGACAGTGCATCTACCATTTCGCCATTGAGTAAGATGTCAAGGCGGACGAGGTTGGCATTTCTGAAGCCTGACTGGTGATAATCGAAAGATGCATACCCTTTTGATATGGATTTGAGTCGATCGTAAAAATCAAATACAATTTCAGCCAGCGGCATTTCGAAAGTGAGTTCAACGCGGTCGGTCGTCAGATAATGTTGTGACACCAGTTCACCTCGTTTATCCAGACACAGGTTCATTATTTGTCCGATGTAATCAGGCAAGGTGATGATTTGTGCAGTAATGTAGGGTTCATCGATCCGATCGATTAGGGTCACATCCGGTAGGCCAGACGGATTATGAACCTCTTCAAATTCACCTGCTTTGGTATACACGTTGTAAAAAACGTTCGGAACCGTTGAGATCACATTCATTTCAAACTCACGGTCGAGACGTTCCTGGATGATTTCCATGTGAAGTAGCCCCAGAAAACCACAGCGAAAACCAAATCCAAGCGCAGCAGAAGATTCTGGCTCATAGGTCAAAGAAGCGTCATTCAGCACCAGCTTCTCCAACGAAGAGCGTAAATCTTCATAATCCTCACTATCTATTGGATACAGGCCGGCAAAAACCATGGGTTTCACGTCTTCAAAACCAGCAATAGCTTTATCATGCCCACCCTGTACATGGGTGATTGTATCTCCGACTTTTACTTCGGTTGATGTTTTAATGCCTGAGATGATGTAACCCACATCACCTGTTTTAAGCACATCACGTGGCTCAAGACCTAATTTAAGAACCCCAATTTCATCGGCGTGATATTGCTTTTTCGAATTGATAAATTTAACGTGATCACCTTTTCGGATCTCTCCATTCATGACTCTGAAATAGGCCATTACACCCCGGTATGAGTTGAATAGGGAATCAAATATCAAAGCCTGCAAAGGTGCCTCAGGATCGCCTTTTGGTGGTGGGATTTGCTCGATCACACGATGAAGGATGGTCTCAACTCCGAATCCGGTTTTTCCACTGGCTTCGATAATATCGCCGGGATCACATCCAATCAGGTCAACAATCTGGTCACGCACTTCGTCGGGCATTGCATTATCCAGATCCATCTTATTCATGACGGGGATAATCTCCAAATCGTGATCAAGTGCCAGGTACAAGTTTGAAATGGTTTGTGCCTGTATGCCCTGTGTGGAATCGACTATTAACAATGCGCCTTCGCATGCAGCAATCGAACGTGACACCTCATAAGAAAAGTCGACATGTCCTGGAGTATCTATGACATTCAGGAAATAGTGCTCTCCATCCTGCTCATAGTTCATCTGGATGGCATGGCTTTTTATGGTAATACCGCGCTCCCGCTCCAATTCCATATTATCCAGCACCTGCTCTTGCAATTGCTTGCCAGATACAGTTTGGGTAATCTCCAACATCCGGTCTGCCAGGGTACTTTTACCGTGGTCGATGTGCGCTATTATACAGAAATTCCTGAATTGGTTCATAGCCTTTTCAAATCAGGCGCAAAGATAGTTATTTTTTCACGGCGATTCCTGATATCTCGACAATGGCGTCTAGAGGGAGTCGACCTACCTGAATTGCGGCTCGGGCTGGGAATTTCTTATTCGGAAAGAACTTGCGGTATATCTCATTGATTGCTCCATAATTATCCATGTTAGTCATGTAAATATTTACCATGACCAGGTCCTCGTGATCCAGGTTGTGTTCTTTCAGCAAAATGCCCAGATTTTTCATGCATTGTGCTGTTGCCTTCCTGATATCATCTTTTATGTGTTTACCTGTTTCAGGAATAATGGGTATTTGACCACTCAGGTAAAGTGTACCATTTGCCATCACCGAAGGGCTATAGGGCGCTACTGGTTTTGGTTTTGCCTTCTCTTGGGCCATCGAACCCAGGGCAAAAAAACCTATGGTGATGAAAAGAATGAGTAAGCGTTTCATAAGCATATGTATTAATAAATTTGTATCGACTGATTGAACAAGAAGGCACCACTTGCATCACTGACCTGAATGATGTAGTGTCCGCGGTTGATCGCTGTCACCGGTATTCGGATCTGATTTGACCCTGAATCGATCCAAACAGCGCTCTCCTTGGTTTTTTGACCAGCTAGATTGATCAAGATGACATTGACTTTTTGGCCCTTATCCGGATTAATAATCTTTAAATTTAGTGTCTCCGACACCGGGTTGGGATAGATTTGAAGTGATAAACTGGGCTTTTCGATATCCTCGCTACCTGCAATATAAAAATTGCTAAACAGCTCTCGAAACTGGTTGGTCCAGTTCAAACTACCAGATTTCATTCTTGATTCTGTTTCCTGACTGGCTTGTTGGGTTATTCGCTCGATCAACTTATTTCCATCATAGCTTAGCAAGTACTGAGTGCCCCCGTATGGTTCCCAGCCATCATCATACAGCTCTATTAAAATGAGCGTTCTGTTGCCAAAACTGTCGTTGATATAATTGGCTCGCCTCATCTCTATCCAGGCACTTTCGGTCAGCGTATACATCGTAATTACCTGTGAGCCATATGCATCATCCACCTGAGAGGTTTTTGAAGTCATTTCCCAACTTCCGTTAATGTAGGCCGAATGGATGGTTTCATGGGTCCATTCGTCCGGGTATGCACGCTCATCCTTAAAGCTCAACATCCAGGACTCACTATCCCAGATCTCCATTATCGTAACTGCTGGTCTGACTTCGTCACCGTCATAGGTATAGTTGTAACGCTGCGTATTCACCCAATCATCTGTCCCCCGTTTGGTTTCTATCACCAGGGAGGAAGCCCTACCACCCTCCATCTGGTAGGTAAATCGCTCTCCTGTTACATGCACCCATTCTTCATTTTGCCATTCCTCCTGACGCCATCCCATGTAATAATCTCCGTCATAGATCTCGCTTGACCTGCTGTGATTGACCCATTGGGCATTGTCTCTTAGCTGTTCGATGATTTCCACCGTTCTTCCGCTTTCATCATAGCTGAAAAGCTTTTTGGTTTGCCCGGTATTGATTGATCGCACCTGCTCAATAAGGTGACCAACAGCATCATATTTAAGGTCTTGTGTTGCAAAAGGCAGCCACATATTATCCCAATGTGCTTCCTCAACATGTTGAGGATTTGAGCCCATGACATCAGTTTTCAGTTTTGAAGCCAGGGTGTGTTTTTGGACGTTATGCTTTTGTGCAGATACCAAGGATCCCATACACAATAAAATCACAAAAAGGCCGGTAGTCTTCAGTTTCATTATCTTATTCGCTTTGTGGTTTGAAGAAAATCTGCAGATTAAAGATAACAAAAAAAGGGGCCTGCAGAATTCTACCTGCAGGCCCCTTTTGTATATTGGTATTGATGTTTTTTACATCATTCCACCCATTCCGCCCATTCCTGGAGCGCCACCGGCAGGCATTGCAGGAGCTTCTTCAGGAATATCAGCTAAAACGGTCTCGGTAGTTAAAATCATACCGGCTACAGATGCCGCATTCTCGAGGGCAACACGAGCAACTTTTGTAGGATCAATTACACCTGTTTCAAGCAGGTTTTCGTATTTCTCGGTACGTGCGTTAAATCCGTAATCACCTTTTCCGTTCTTAATCTCTTGAACCACAACAGAGCCATCAGCACCTGCGTTTTCAACGATCTGACGCAAGGGTTCTTCGAGGGCACGGCGAATAATCGCGATACCTGTGTTTTGATCGTCATTTTCACCAGTAAAATCATCCAGTGCAGAAATTGCACGAATGTAAGCTACTCCACCACCTGGGATGATGCCTTCTTCAACGGCTGCGCGGGTTGCACTTAATGCATCGTCAACGCGATCTTTCTTTTCTTTCATTTCAATTTCAGAAGGAGCACCTACATACAGTACAGCAACTCCACCAGCCAATTTGGCTAAGCGTTCTTGCAACTTCTCACGATCATAGTCTGAGGTAGTTGTTTCAATCTGCGCTTTGATCTGATTTACGCGAGCATCAATCTGAGTTTTCTCACCGCCACCGTTTACGATGGTTGAGTTTTCTTTGTCAATGCTTACTTTCTCAGCCTCACCTAACATGTCTAGTGTAGCTGATTCAAGCTTCATTCCGGTTTCTTCAGAAATCACAGTGCCACCAGTCAGAATAGCGATATCCTGCAACATTTCTTTTCGGCGATCGCCAAATCCAGGGGCTTTAACAGCAGCAATTTTCAAGCTTCCGCGCAATTTGTTCACAACTAGAGTTGCCAGCGCTTCACCATCAACATCTTCAGCAATAATTAACAATGGACGACCTGACTGAGCAGCAGATTCGAGAACTGGCAACAAGTCTTTCATTGCAGAAATCTTCTTGTCATAGATCAAAATGTATGGATTCTCCAATACAGCTTCCATCTTATCGGTATCGGTCACAAAATAGGGTGAGATGTATCCGCGATCGAATTGCATACCTTCAACAACCTCAACGTTTGTTTCAGTTCCTTTGGCTTCTTCAACGGTGATCACACCTTCTTTTTTAACACGGTCCATCGCGTCAGCAATCAGACTTCCAATTTCTTCGTCGTTATTCGCCGAAATGGTGGCCACTTGCTTAATTTTTTCATTGTCGTCACCTACAGTCTTAGACTGTTCAGTAAGATTATCAACGATTACGCCAACCGCTTTGTCAACACCTCTTTTGAGATCCATTGGGTTAGCCCCGGCAGTAACGTTTTTCAATCCAACTTGTACAATTGATTGTGTCAGTACAGTTGCTGTGGTTGTTCCATCACCAGCATCGTCTGAGGTTTTTGAAGCCACCTCTTTGACCATTTGTGCACCAATATTATTGAATTTCTCTTCCAATTCAATTTCTTTGGCTACAGTAACACCATCTTTGGTTACCTGAGGCGCACCGAACTTTTTCTCAATAACCACATTGCGACCCTTTGGTCCCAAGGTTACTTTAACAGCATCGGCCAGTTCGTCAACACCCTTTTTAAGCAAATCACGCGCTTCAATATCAAATTTGATTTCTTTTGCCATGATATAACAGAATTTTAAAATTTACAGATTAATTAAACAATAGCCAGGATATCAGATTGGCGCATGATCAGGAGATCATTACCATCTACCTGAAGTTCAGTCCCTGAATATTTGCCATAGAGTACAATGTCTCCGGCCTTAACTTCCATTTCGACTTCTTTCGTTCCTGCTCCAACAGCAACTACTTTACCTTTTTGAGGTTTCTCCTGTGCAGAGTCAGGAATAAAAATACCACCAGAAGTCTTCACTTCAGCTTCTTGGGGTTCAACTAACACCCTGTCTCCAAGGGGTTTTACGTTAATTGCAGCCATAGTTCATTTTTGTTTTTATAAGGTTTGCTTTAATACAAATTATCAATTCGGCTTTTCCCTTTCATAATTTATGCCAAAGGCTAGAAAGCGGGTATTAGGTGACAAGTCAGGACAATTTTTCACCCAGTAACTGCACTTTTGACAGGGATAAAAAAAAACCGCCTGACATATGACAGACGGTTACACTATTGTTTGGGAATATATTACTCTTGTTCTTCGCCACCATCAGTTGTGGCGGGTGTTGAAGGTAATGTAGTTGGGAACTCAGGAATAGCAGTTGGATCAACCGCATTCTGAATCTGCTCCTGAATGGCCGAACGATTATTAACTTCCTGATCTCTAGGGATGGTCATACTACCAACCAAGCTAAGAACCAGCAAGGCAATCGCTAAAGTCCAAGTTGATTTCTCCAGAAAATCAGTTGTCTTTCTGACACCCATAACCTGGTTTGATGATGAAAAGTTGGAAGCCAATCCCCCTCCTTTAGAATTCTGCACCAAAACAATCAAGGTGAGCAGAACACAAACGACAATGATAAGGACCGATATAAAATAATACATGTTAGAACCTATTGATTATTAATTAACTCCTTGATTTTCTCAATTTGAGATGCAAAGTAAATACTTTTTTCGGGATATTTCAAACTTAATTTTTCGTATGCATGGATGGCTTTATAATAGTATCCCTGCCGGATATAGATTTCGGCAAGTGTCTCTGTCATAAATGATTCATCATCCTTCAAACTATCCAGAGAAATATCCGGTTGTTTCTTTTCCTCTTCCTCGCTGGGTCGGGGTATTCGAGGCTCTTGTTGCAGGAAATTATCCAACAAATGCTGGTTCTTATCCTGTCCAGTTGCGTTTCCTTCATGCACTGTCTCAGCGACCTGTTCAATCCTGGGCTCACTTTTAAGTCCATCTTCAGGTGGAATAAAGGATTGAACGGGTCTTGGTGTAGGCTTGTGTTTTAGTGGATCGCTCTGTATGAATTGTTGTATCAAGTCAAGAGAGGTGGCTTGATGAGGGCTACCTTCAGACTCAAACGGTGAATCTTCCAACAATGGCCCCTGACGATCCGTATTCTTCCCGCCAAACTCAAAATCCAACAATTCTGACTCACCACTGGCCGGAAAATCAAAGAGCAGTAAGTCTATATCAGCGATCGGAACAAAACGCTCTAGTTCTTCTAGATAGGCCGATTTTCTGTACCTCTCCTCCTGAAGTTGGAGAATGTTGTCATCGGTATCGGCGTTTGGCACTGACATCTCATGATCAGAAACAGCCTCCATTGGAGGACCGGGTTCAGTATCCAATTCAAAATCGGATTCTGAAGGTGGTTCGGGTTCGGGTTCGGGAACAGGTTCGGGTTCAGGCTCGGGAACAGGTTCGGGTTCAGGTTCGGGTTCAGGTTCAGGCTCGGGAACAGGTTCAGGCTCGGGATCGTGAAGAGGTTCGGCTTCTGCTTCAGGCTCAGGAACAGGAACAGGTTCTGGAGTTGGTGGTGTAACAGTTTCCACCTCTTCGTACTCGACCACTGGGGTCATTTCCTCAGGTGGTACTTCGACCTGTGCTACCTCATCAGACTTGTTAAGCGACGAAATATTTAGCAAATCAAATAGAACCTTTCGATCGCTAGCGTAAGCAGCCGCAATCTTTAATTGCTTATTAAATCGAATATTCTCCTGGTTCTGCAGGTTTTTGACATACAGCATTTGTCCCGCTTGAAAGTAGGGATAGTCTTGAACCAGCTCAGTAAGCGATTGCAGCGACACGGCATCCAGTTTTTCTGGGTGTTGTAAATAGGTATAAAATGTCTCCCTGTTCATGTATACTTACCAGTTCACAACTGCTCGGTTAAAAATATCTTCAATAATTTTTTCAATAATATCAGGTATCAGCTGACCTTCAACAGCATCCAAGCTATTTGAACTGTCATAATCATTATAGTGGCTGAAGGTCGATTCAAAATCTTTTGACGGATCGACTAAGTTGGTAAACTTCACCTTAATCTTAATTGTAAAACGGTTCAGTTCAGCTGTTTCATCACCAGTAATCGCTGCTGGGTTGGTCGAATACTCAATGATCTCACCCTCAAAATTCAAATCGCCTTGATCAGCAATCATTTCGAGGCTGGTTTGACTAATGAACTTATCTTTTAAGGCTTCAGTAAACTCCTGGCTCAGTGTTGGATTCACAATATCTGCCCGGTTTTGAAAATACTGTACCGAAATGGTTTCTTCTGTGGTTAAAGAGGCTCCCGTAAGTCTATAGGTTACTTTACACCCAGTGAACACACTAAGAACAACAAAACACAGCAGGATTGTCTTTAGCAACTTATTCTTCAATATCGTATTCTTTGATTTTTCTATAGAGGGTTCTTTCGCTGATACCGAGATCCTGGGCAGCAAGCTTACGCTTGCCTCCATGCTTCTGCAAGGCTTTTATGATGAGCTCGATTTCTTTATCAACCAAAGACAGTGATTCTTCTACGATTTCCTCAGTATCTTCAATGGCTGTCTCTTCCAAACGATTCACTGGGTAACTGGGTGGTGTACTTACCGTGGGCTCAATTCGCGTTTCTGCCTCGGTATAAAGCTTGGTAACCAATTGTGTTTGTTCCTCGTTTAGCTCCATCGGACTGCCTCCATTATCCATCAGCTCATTCACCAGCTTCTTCAAATCATTCATATCACGTTTCATGTCGAAAAGGATCTGGTACAGGATTTCTCTTTCCGAACTAAAACTCTTTTCTTCACCGCGTTTCGTATACAATGCCGGAAGGTTGGTACTGCCTTCATCCGGGAGGTAAAGCCTAAGCCGCTCGGCAGTAACCATTCTTTCCTGCTCAATGATGCTGATTTGTTCAGTAATATTTTTCAGTTGTCTTACATTTCCACGCCATTTGTACGATT
>CAYUGX010000073.1:0-16179 GCA_964444375.1 uncultured Porphyromonadaceae bacterium
TCGTTTGATGAAAATGCTGATGAAAGGGCACCAGGGAGTGGAATTAACTTTAGAGGAACGGGTTAAAATCTCCACGTGGATTGATTCAAATGCCCAGTATTACGGTACTTATTATGGGAAGAAGAATATTCGTTATCGCAATGATCCTGATTTCAGGCCTGATGCTACTGTCGAATCGGCGCTGGATCGATAGTAACTCACCCATATTTATTTAATGGGACATTTTGAAACGAGAGGCGTTAGGAAGCTGGCTGGTTGCGATTCGTACACCAATTAAAAGCAGCATCAAAAGTTTCAAACGTTTGGCACCTCCAATTGGTTTCTTCCAACATGTTGTTATAAATATTGATCAGCTCAAAGATCACAGGATCTTTCGTGACACTGGCAATTTTTACATTTCTGTTCCAAATACTGGCTTTTATATCAAGAGTCGACACGATTTTAACATCTAACTCGTTTACATTGTATGAGCTGATTGTAGAGAAGTTAGCAATTTGAAACCGCATGGCATCCAGACGTTGATCACCATAAACTTCCTGGTTCGCCTTGATCACATCATCAACGGTGAGTTTATCATAGAACTCAGTAATCACATCATTTCCAATCCATTTCAGCTTATATGGCATGATACTAAAATTATAAAAAATAGATTCAAGAATAGTGCCAAGACTACTGAGATTTGATCACGACGGCAGTAAAATTGATATTCGTGTTGTGAAAAAAAAATATGGGTAGGCTGAACACAAATGCAACAATTTTGTGTCATTACTAAACATACATTAAGTTATGACACAATTCAATCAGAAACTGCCGGCTCACATGCTGGAACCAACTAAGCTTGGACAAGAGATAAGCATTACTGGCAAATGGGTGCCAACAAAGAAAGGTGGTCTGTTCAGGAAGACGGCCGAATCAAAAGAGATGATCAGAGAGTGGGATGATATTCACCTGGGAGCAAAAAACCATCCTGGGATTCTCTCAACTGAGATCAATCATGCCATTGGACAAGACGCTGTTTTAGTGCATCATGTTTTTAAAAATGAAGCTTCTCTAATTGAATATTTTAATACCGTAGCGGCAGAACATTTTACTGCATTAACTGCGGTTGCCAAACCTGATATTCACCTGATCAGGGGAGTAAGGGTCGGCGAAGAAATCAGGAATGCCTTGTCATCGAAAAAGGTCATCGGTGATTTCGGAGAGTTTTTATTCGGTTATGTTAAGAATGACTATGGTCGTCCTGATCAGCAGAATGCCATACAGGTAACTGCAAAATGGACATGCAAAGATTCGGGAACCTTAGATGAGTTAGAATATTGGTGGCAAAGAGTTGGAACAGATGCATATGATTTGGAAAAAGGCTTGGTAAGATTTGAGGTCTACCGAGTCTTTGGTGAGAATGCGCTGATCATACATGAGACTTTTGAAACTAGTGATGAACTGAAATATCACCTTTCAAAAGGAACTGCTGAGAAATACAAAAAGGACATCGATAAAATTGCTTTTCCAGAGAATTATTTCTTCAGAGGCCCTGTATCCTGGATGATACGCACCTATTCAAAATTTCTCCATTTACCAGCCACTTATTCCAGTTTAGGAAAGCATTATATCCAGCCTGGTGGAAATATGAGTGACGGAATAGATAAACGAGTATAGAAAGGTCAGTCTTTGACGCAGCGAACTGACATCCGGGTTTCAAAGCCAAATACATTGGACTTACCTACGCCATTATTGTCAAATGATAATTAGTGAATTAATGAAATCGCCTGATGCTGAGACTATTTCTGAGTTCCAGCATTATACTCGAACACTCCTGAAGTTCAGCTTTCCAAGTCGTTCCAATAACAAGACCAGGTTCAGTACAGCAACAGAAATTAATCGGTTTTTTGACGGACTAATTACTATAATGGTCTAAGCGGTTCCTGAAAATCAAAACAAGGACGCTATATGCGCTTGAATTTCCTGAAAAACAGTTTTAAACTCTTCAGTATAGTCATCTTTATGCATTCGCAATTCAACGATAGCTCCACCCATTCCAGAGATACTGCCCAGGCGCCTATCCATGCGATGAAGGACCTCCTCCACAACCGTTTCACGGGCATAATTAACCAGGAGGTTGTTTTGGTGCATATAGTAATACCAGAATTGTGTCCTATCCGGTAGGTGAAGCCAATGAGAAGTGATCAGTTCATATTGCGATTGTGCAAAGTCTTCTAGTGAAATATGAGTATAAAGATCCCAATTGACAGCTAATAGATGATCGTAAAAGATGTCGACAATAATTCCGGCAAATTTCCCATAATTACTGTTTAGTCTTTTCTTTCCTTTTTTAACCAGGAGGTGTGTATCAGTAAAATGGTCTATCTCGCGGTGAATTCGTATGCCGGTTTGAATCGCCTCGGGAAAATTAGCAATGGCCTTTTGCCCCTTCACGGCATCCGCAAGGAAATTACCAACAGAAACCTCATCTGGGAAGTCTTTTGTCAAATATAAGTGGGCGAGATAATTCATATGCTGGAGCTTGCAAATATAGACTTTTTTGCATGAGGCAAATGAATATTGCAATCCCTGTAATTCAGGGTATCAATGGTGGAGAGCCGGTAGGATGTAATTATATAGGATTTCCACAGGATCACGGCCACCTGCTGGATCATTCCAGTTGCTGGTGGTCACAACAACCAGATCATGTTCAGAAATGATATAAATAGTTTGTCCACCGTATCCTCTTGCCGCATAAATAGGTTGTTTTCCTTCTCCTGCCGGATCACCTTCCAAGATCCACCACAGGTAGCCATAATCTGTCGTTTTTCGGCTGCTAGGGCTTCCAAAACTGTGGTGTTTAGTGAAAGATTGGCTGACCCAATCAGCAGGAATTAACTGTTGGTTTTCCCATACTCCCCCTCTTAAGTACAACAAACCAAACTTGGCCATCTGTAGCGGTCTGAGAAAAAGTCCCCCTCCGGTATGTGGATGTCCTTCATCGTTTTTCAACCATAAACTATTGTTGATGCCCATTGGAGGGAATAAGTATTTCTCAGCAAAAGCATCCACGTGCATACCACTTCTGTTTTTAAGCATTGCCGATAGCAGAATTACCCCACCACTATCGTATTGAAATCCAGACCCCGGGTCACGAATCATGGGCCGATTGAGATAAAAAGTATCCCAACCCGTTTTGAGACGATTCAGCTGCCGATGCGGTGATCCATCATAACCCTCTTCATAATCAGTCCCTGATCTCATGGTCAAAAGATCTTTGAGGGTCATTGATCGCTTTCTGTCATCCATGTTTTGTATATCACCAACATCAGGGAAAAAATCAAGAACTTTTTCATCAACACTCTTGATATGTCCCTGTTCAATTGCCATTCCAATGACTGCAGAGGTAAAACTTTTGGTAACCGATTGGATCAAATTTGGTCTTTCTGAATTAAAGCCATTGAAATACTCTTCAAAAACCAGATAACCGTTCTTAATGACTATTGTACTGTGCAGGTACTCGAATTTATTGTTCTCTGTTTTATCTTTTATCAACTGGATTAAACCATCGGGGTTGATGCCTTGTGCCTCAGGTGTTGATCGGTCCCATTCTTGAGTTGGCCAGGCCGCCTGGGCTGTAAGAGAAGTTGACAAACTTTGGCATGAAAGTATGATCAAAACAACTAAGGTGTGCTTCATTTTGTTTATGAGGTAAAATGTTTGTTACCCACTAAGTTATGATAATTTTGGGGACCTAATCATCCTATAATGTAACACTTCACCCAGTATCCCGTCGTACACTAAACTGCTAACTACAAGCTATGAACCTATTAGATTTGAAACTAGCTATCCGTAACCTGTTGAAGAATAAAGCATTTACTTCTATTAACGTTGTTGGTCTTACACTTGGTCTTACGGCTTGTCTTTACATAGCCATGCTCCTGAAACATGAAACTAGTTTCGATAATTTTCATCCTGATGCCGAGCGAACATACAGGGTTCTTTCATCCTATACTTCTCCAGATCAAACCGAAAGTCAGGGTTATTGCGATGCACTGGCTGGGCCTGATTTATTAGATGCCATTCCCGGCCTGGAGGATGGATGTCGGGTTTCTCCAGCAGCCCAGGTGAAATTAATCAATGAAGATATAGTATACAGCAGTGAAGAATTACGTTATGTCGATCCTAATTTCTTTAGTTTTTTTGGATTCGAACTAATAGCAGGTAATCCGGAATTTATATTGGAAGCGCCATATCATATAGTTATCACCGAGAATTTTGCAAAGGAGATCTTTGGAGATGAGAATCCGGTAGGAAAGTTTTTAAAGACATCTGAGGATGTTGAATGGGAGATACGAGGTATTTGTAAGGCTGCTCCAAAGAATTCTCATATAAACTTCGATATAATAGCATCGATTAAAACGGCTGAGGTTGACCCAAACCTCTACTTCAATTGGGGTGGAGGTATGCAATTTCTTACCTATGTGAAGCTGGGGCCATCTGTTAGTCCTGAATCAATTGATAGGCTATTTCCAGATTTTCTCTATTCAAAAATAAATAAGAAACTGGAAGAGTTCGGTTGGGAAATGAAATTCAAGCTACAGAACCTTAGTGATATTCATCTTGGTCAAAGTATGGATTATGATGAAGCCAGTAATCGGACAGTGGGTTACTTAGTGGTAATTTCAAGCATCGCTTTGTTAGTTCTGATTCTGGCCGTAATAAATTACATCAATCTATCGTCAGCAATGGCCAGGCTAAGGTTCAAGGAGATAGGAATTCGTAAAATACTTGGGGCTTCTCGATCAGGAATCAGAAATCAGATGCTTTCTGAATCAATAATACTAACCCTGATTGCAAGTCTTTTTGGGGTTATTGTTTTGCACTTTACCTATCCTATACTAAACAGTTTTACAGGTTCAGAATTCACTCCATATACTGAACCATTCGACTATATTATAGCTGTATTCCTGATAGCAATAATTACCGGAACATTAGCCGGTACAGTACCTGCATTGATGATGGCCGGCAGAAATGCAGCACAGAGCCTTCAGGAAAGAATCACTGGTAGATCAAAAAGCTTGATGCGAAGTGTCCTGGTAACTGTTCAATTTACTGTTGCTATCTTTCTAATTCTATGTTTTATTCTGATCCAGAAACAATCAGACTTCGTTCTTAAGCAGGATTTGGGATTCGAGAAAGAATCCATTATCAGTTTATCAAATGATAGAGGCTTCACTTTTGCAGAAGCAAACCGCCTCAAACAGGAGATGAAAAAACTCCCGGAAATTACATCTGTGAGTCTGTCGAGTCAGATCCCAGGTAGGGCATTAACGGCTAATGGGTATGTTCTCGAAGGCAAAGATAGACCTGAGGTGATCAATGTTATTTATGCTGATAATGAATTCCTTGATTGCTTTGGGATTGATCTACTCCATGGAAGAAATTTCAGGCTTCAATTGGAAAATGAAAAAACCAATTTCCTCGTTAATGAAGCACTGGTGAAGTATGCGGGTTGGGATGAACCGCTTGGAAAAACCATTCACAGGAATTTCCAGCGAGAGGTTGTCGGCGTATTCAGCGATTTCAATTTCTCCTCCCTTCATGAAGAGATTAAACCACTCATATTATCTGTGAGGCCCCAGGACGACGGATGGCTCTATTACCAGCTAAACATAAGGCATGAATCAAAAGACATCGGTGAGGTGATGACCAAGATAAGATCAATTTGGAATGAACAGATGTCAGGTATTCTTTATGATCCAATTTTTATTGATGAGTATGTGAAGGAGAATTACGGAGTCCTGGAAAATCAAACCAACCTAATTAGCTTATTCTCAATCGTTGCAATCCTTGTGGCCTGTATCGGGCTTTTGGGTATGTCGGCTTTTGTTGCTTTCACAAGACGTAAAGAGATCGGCATAAGAAAAGTAAATGGTGCTCTCGCATCAGACATTGTGCTAAAACTAAACTACGACATGGTTAAATGGGTTTTTATTTCGATGTTATTGGCCATTCCGCTGAGCATTCCAGCAATGAACAAATGGTTGATGAATTTTGCCTATAAAACTGATATCAGCTGGTGGATATTTCCCCTGGCTTCATTACTTGCCTTATCCATAGCCCTATTAACCATTAGCTGGCAATCATACCGGGCTGCTAGCCTTGATCCTGTAAGAACCTTGCGGTATTAAAGTTGGAAATCCTCTCGATCAAAATGCCACATGAGTCGCTAATTTATCAAAACTGCTTCACCATAACCAAGTTTCTTTAACTGGTCGAGTTGGGTTTTCGCATCACCAACTACCAGGTAGAACATCTTGTCTGGATCAACATATTTTTTAGCTAATTGCTGGATGTTTTCCACGGTCATGTCATTGACCATCTTCTCCTGTTGTCTAACAAAATCATAGGGCCAGTTGTACATGCTGATCTGACTCAACATGGATAATTTGGCACCGGTAGTTTCGAAAGCCCGGGCATTTTTCTTGATCAGGAATGATTTTGTTACATCAAGATCTTCAGTTGAAAAGGTCTCATCGTATTGATCCAAGATCCCTTGGATCAGGCTAAGAGCTTCGAGGGTATTGCTGGTTTTGACGCTGGTGCTTAGACTAAAGGGACCCACTATCTGGCTTCCTCTAAAACCTGATCTAATGCCATAGGTAAAACCTTTTTCTTGCCTGAGTACCTGTGTAAGACGTGAGGCAAATCCCCCGCCACCCAGAATGTAATTCATCACTGTAGCGGGATAAAATTCCGGATCATTTACATCCATGCATGGATAGCCAAGGGTGATGACTGATTGCTTTGCATCCGGCATGTCGTAAAAGAAAACTGTTGATTCTGTCGGTCTTTTTGGTATGGGAAAAGTGGGAATAGTCACTTCTTTTGTCGCCCAATTGACTGACAGACTTAATAAGCTTTTCTCAACCGTCTCCTGATCTATGGCTCCAACAAAATTCAGTGCCGCTTCACCTGGAGAACAATAATTAGCGTAGAATTCTTTCAGATCCTCAATGGTCAGGGATGCAATACTTGCTTCGGTTCCGGCCCTGTTAACCGACAGAATGTGTTCGGTTCCGTATATCAGTTTAGCGAATTCATTTGACGCTATGCTACCCGGACTCGCTTTCTGCTGGATTAAGGCGTTTTTTACGTTTTCAATAGCCAATTCAAATTCAGTTTCATCCCACCTTGGCTCTAAAAGAATCTCCTCCAGTAAACGCAGAATGGCCTTGTAATTTTTGACCATCCCGTTCGCAGAGATGCTCAAATTCTCTCTACCGGCTGACACGCTAATTCGTGCTCCCAATTCCTTAATAGCCTCTTCAAGTTCTGCAGGAGTTTTGGTTTTTGTTCCTTTATTCATGAGCAAGCCAACGAGGTTTGCCACACCTGCTTTTTCATGTGTATCTACTATTTGACCCCCAGGAATAGTGATGTTTAGACTAAATAGCGGCACCTCATTGTTTTCAATTCCGAATAGGCGCAATCCGTTATCCAGCTGACTTTCCCAAACTTCAGGAACCGGGGTTTCAGGCGCCTCACCATAAGGGGGCTCGATTGTTCTGTCGAATGATGAAGGCGTTCTTTCGTAAGCTACTGTTTCGTTTACATCGAATTCCTGGACATCATCCAAAATGTTTTCTTCCTTGATGTCGGCCTCAGTGGAATTTGATAAAGCCAGTTTTTTTTGACCAAGAGGCACAAAACTGGTTCCTACAAATGGTTTGTTCTTCAGGTATTTCTCATACACGCTCATCACGTCTTCTTTTGTCACAGCCAACAGGTTTTCGATATCCTGGGAAATAAATCCTGGGTCATTGGCAAATAGTTGGTAATGTGCGAGTCGTGATGATTTCCCCATCACACTTGACAGGCTATTGTAAAAGGATGTTTCTGAACCCGCCTTTATCCGGTCAAGGTCTTTTTGTGATATTCCACTCTCTTCAAATTCTGATAAAGCTTCTTCTATTGCTGAATACACCTCATCAAGGTCGATCCCGTTATGTGCCATCACTGATAAGCTAAGCTGGCCGGCTATCTCGTTGTTAGACGAATAAAGTCCCACCCGGCTGGTTAGCATTTTCTCTTTCACCAGTTTCTGATACAGTGGTGCCTTTTGACCATTGGCTAAGTAATCGGTCAGAATCCGGAGGGCATAAGAATCTTCATGAAATTCATGTACACCTGGCCAGGTTAAAGTAAGGTAGGGTAGCCTGGCAAAATTGTCTTCATAGAACAACTTTTTAGTGTTGCTTAATTGGGCTGCTTGTTTTGGAATGGGTTGAATATCTCCACCTGGTTTGATTTCCCCGAAGTATTTTTCAACCCACTCTCTTGCTTGTGCGGTATCGAAATCTCCCGCCACAACCAGTGTAACATTGTTTGGCACATACCAGGTGTTGTAAAAGTCTTTCACATCCTGTAGCGTTGCTGACTGGAGATCATCAAGTGATCCAATAACTGTCCAGCTATATGGATGACCTTCCGGGTATAAACTCTCACTGATGACCGTTGACATATGTCCGTAAGGCCGATTATCGTAGTTTTGGCGTTTCTCGTTTTTAACCACCTGTTTTTCTTTCGCCAGAACAGGTTCGGTAACGGTATTGATAAACCATCCCAGTTTATCGGCTTCAGCCCATAGCATCTTCTCAAGAGCGTCTTTCGGAACCGTTTGAAAATAATTGGTTCGATCGTTGGATGTGGATCCATTGGCTCCGCTACCTCCTATGCGAGCACTCATATTGTCGAGTCCTCCTCTGCCCAGGTTTTCAGATTCATTGAACAGCAGATGTTCAAAAAGATGGGCAAAACCAGTTTTCCCCGGCAATTCACGTGCAGATCCCACATGCGCTGTGAGACTAACGGCAACAACAGGGTCGGAATGGTCGGTATGAAAAATGACGGTGAGTCCATTTTCAAGTGTAAAGCGCTCAAAGGCAATGCGTAGTGTTTTGTCTTCTTGTTTGGTGGAATTCTCAGGGTCACAAGCTGGACAAAGAAGAAGACTTGCGATAGTCAAAGAAATTGCAGTAAAAAAGGCAGGTGTTTTCATACGTATAAAGATAGGAGAAAGAATGCTTCAGCGATTGTTTTAATATACCTATTCACTCTTTTTTCATCTATCGGATTTGGTATAGGCGATGTTCAACATTATGATTGTTAAAGTGTTTCTCATTTGTATAAGATGTAAAAGTCTGATTTTGTAACTGGTAATTCTGAATTTAGTATCACCTATGAAAATTCTGGTCTTATTTGCGCATCCTGCCTTTCATAAATCGAAAGTTAATAAGCTGCTTGTTGATGGCTTGCAAGGGATGCATGGTGTAACATTTCATGATCTTTACGATGCGTATCCTGATTCTCATATTGATATTAAGCATGAGCAGGAATTGGTGTCAGCCCACGATGTGATTGTGTTTCAGTTTCCCCTGTTTTGGTACAGTACGCCTGCTATTCTCAAAGAGTGGCAGGATATGGTTTTGGAACATGGGTGGGCATTCGGGAGTGAAGGTAATGCTCTAAAAGATAAACTGTTTCTATGCTTGATAACGGCAGGGGGTCCTGAGCTAGCCTACCGGGAGGGACAGTTCCACAACCATACCGTCAACCAACTCATATCACCGCTCAGGCAAACTGCGGTCTTATGCAAAATGATCCCATTGCCACCGTTCATCGTGTTTGGATCTCATGCAATTCAAAAAAGTGAAGTCAAGACTCAGACAGATGAATTATTAAGGTTCCTTGAGAAGGTGAGGAGCGGTGATTTTGACCTGGTAAGGGCAAGAGATTTGGAATATCTGAACGATTATTTAACTATTCAGTAAGTACATCATGGAAGGTAATTTTTTCTATCAGGCATTTATATACCTGGCTGCTGCAGTTGTTGCGGTACCGGTAGCTAAAAGACTGGGATTAGGATCGGTTTTGGGATACCTGTTAGCAGGTATCATTATTGGACCATTTATTCTGGGCTTTGTAGGTGAGGAAGGGCAGGATGTGATGCATTTTGCCGAGTTCGGTGTAGTGATGATGCTGTTTCTGGTCGGACTCGAGCTTCAACCCTCGCTCCTCTGGAAACTGAGAGCACCTATCCTGGGGTTAGGGGGTATCCAGGTGGTAGCTACTACTGCGGCAATTACTGCGATTGTCCTCATCGTTACTTCACTGGCCTGGCAAATTGCCCTGGCGATTGGTTTAACGCTAGCCTTGTCGTCGACGGCAATTGTGCTGCAAACACTGAATGAGAAAGGATTATTGAAAACCGTTGGCGGACAAAATGCCTTTTCAGTGCTGCTATTTCAGGATATTGCAGTCATACCTATACTGGCTTTTATGCCATTATTGGCGACTACAGATGTTTCACACGCTGCCGGACATGGGCACGAAACACATACTTGGATTGAAGGATGGCCGATCGTTTTACAGACGCTGACTATCCTCGGGGTGATCGCATCTATCGTTGTACTGGGCAGGTATGTGATCAGCTATGCCTTTCGCCTGATCGCGCAAACCCGACTGAGAGAACTTTTTACAGCGGCAGCCCTGTTGCTGGTCATTGGAATTACCCTGCTAATGACCAAGGTTGGATTAAGTCCGGCACTTGGCACTTTTTTGGCTGGGGTCGTATTGGCACAAAGTGAGTATAGACATGAATTGGAAACAGATATTGAACCCTTTAAAGGACTTTTGCTGGGATTGTTTTTCATCGCAGTAGGTGCATCGATAGATTTTAATCTGATTTTTAATAAACCCGGATTAATATTTGCCATCGTTGGAGGTCTCATTGTTGTCAAGTTGATCATCCTGGCTGTCATTGGCCGCTTGTTTGGGATGAGAACCGATCAAAACCTGTTATTTACTTTTGGTTTGGCCCAGGGTGGAGAATTTGCTTTTGTATTATTCTCTTTTGCGCTGCAAAATGGGGTTATGACCAGTGAGGTAACCAGTCCAATGATAGCCGCGGTTGCCATATCCATGGCATTTACACCGCTATTGATGCTGGTTAATGAAAAGCTGATTCAGCCCAATTTTGGTACCAAAGAATCAGATGAACGTGAAGCAGACACGATAGATGAAAGAAACGAGGTAATTATTGCCGGTTTTGGTCGGTATGGAAGCACAATAGGCCGTTTTTTACAGGCCAATGGTGCACAGGCCACCTATCTCGATATTGATTCTGATAACGTTGATCTGCTCAGGAAGCTAGGCATGAAAGTCTTCTACGGTGATGCTTCACGGCATGATCTCTTGCATGCAGCAGGAGCTGAAGATGCAAAGCTATTGATTGTGGCGGTTGATGAACCAGAAAAGACTATTGAAATTGTGGAAACCGCCCAGAAGCATTTTCCCCATTTGCAAATCATTGCACGATCAAAATACTGGAATACCTACTTTGAATTGCTCGAAATGGATTTACTGGGAGTGTACCGTGAGTTTTCTGATGTTGGATTGCGAATGGCTGCTGATACATTGGGACACTTAGGTTATCGAAAAAACCAGGTTCATCGTGCCTTGAACAAATTCAGGAAGCAAGATGAAGCCTATCTAAAGGACCTGTTATCGTCGAGACACGAACGAAAAACCTTTATCAAACAAAGTCGAAAGGTAATTCAGGACCTGGAATTAATGATGCTGGAAGACCTTGAAAATGAGGCCAAAAACAAGGACCTGGGTTGGGATACCGAAACCATCAAGGAAGAATATGTGCCGCTGATGAAGCAGTTTATGGAGGGGAACAAAACATCCGATTAGTCTTGAGTAACAGATGTTGTTCTTCAATACCAGGACGACCCTTCCTATGCCTTGCTTAACAACTCAATAACAATTATTGAAACTTGCTTAACAGAGTTCCTTTGACCAGGAAATTACATTTGAGCCATCAATCAAATTCAGAAATCATGAAAAAATCAATTGGTGTTATTTTGTCATTTGTTTTATCTGTACTGATCTCTACTGGTTCATTTGCTAAGGATGATAACGAAAAGCGTGTTTCGTTTGATAAAACAAGCCATTCTTTCGGACTGATTATGGAAGGTGAGAAAGTTTCCGCCACTTTTACTTTGACGAACAAAGGAAGCAAGCCAATCAGTATCACCAAGACAAACGCAAGCTGTGGATGTACCATTCCAAATTTTTCAAAAGACCCAATCAAGCAAGGAAAAAAAGGAACTGTTGAACTCATATACAATTCAAAAGGCCGGGTAGGAGCGTTTTCCAAATCAGCCATTGTTAAATTCTCTGATGGCACTCAACAGGTACTAAAAATTACAGGCGAAGTCTATAAGAAAACCACCAATCTATAGGCGCACCGCAACACTTCTTTTCTCACCTACATCCACTGTTGGAAGCATGACTTGTTGGATTTTGTCTAGGTAATGAGTACTCTCCTTGTCGAATAATTATCGCCAAGTTTCACTAAAATGAAATATACGCCTGGTTCAATGTCTGCAACATCCCATTTAATTATTTCACTTTCATGTAATTCATCCTCCCGGAGGACCGCAATCAATCTAGCCGTTTGGTCATAAACCCATGCATGGAATTGAATGGGATTTTCAGATTTGAATCTTATGTTAACTATGGAACTGCTAGGATTTGGAAAAATAGTAACTGACTGACCTGGCCCAGGCAATTTTGCGGTATTCTTACTGCTTGTTTTCGCGAGATCCTCCATCATATAAACACTGCGCCCCTTCTGCAATTCATCAAACAAATTAAGCGTGATTTCTTTATCAAAATAACCGGTATAATAGAGCTTGATATTACCTGTATTCATGTCGAAAATGTTGGTATATTTCGTTCCATAGGTACCCGATGAGTGGCAGGCAAAAATGATTTCTTCTGCAAATTGTATGGATACTTCTTCAGATTCTTCCAGCATCTCTTTGGCTTTTTTATACCGCCAACAGGGCCAACCACCACGGCTTGGATCAGACTGATAAAAATTGGTGCAAACCTGATGATCACCTGTGATTTCGATAATTTCATCCCCTTCCACTATCACTGAGCGTCCTGATCGGTCGGATATCATGATTTGCCCTCGCTCAATACCTACCAGACTATACTTTTTATACACCTCAACAGCTTCATCAACCGTTGCACAAGTTTCCATGATCAGGATGTCCAGGTCTTTTGGTGGATTGGGCCTGTTATGAGCACTATGCAATGATAAATAAGGAGTGGCAAACTTATCATAGCAAAGTCCCTGGTCATTCATACCCCCCTGTGGAGAAGGAATATGTTTGTACCCGACAAACACCCGTCCGTATTTGCCTTCACTTGCAGGAATGAATTCAATGTAGGTATTGTTCCACACGTAGTCTTCATTGTTGCAGAAATAGGCTGTGCCGTTTTTGTACACTGAAAATGCCGTACAAGCTATTAATGGCTGCATAACGCCCTGCGCCAATAAGATACCTACCAGCCAAATTACAATAGAACTTGCCAATGGAAAAGCTGCTCGCCGAAAGAGATACATTGCCCTTTGAGGATTTGGTATGACACGTAATAAGAACCAGCAAAGTGCTAGAAAACGCAGGACCGGATAGACCAGGGTACCTTTCTTGGTTTTTTTTAGTCGGTGATTCATGGGCGTTCTTTTATGTTCAAAAGAAATAACTTTAAAAGGAATTATCGACCGGATACAGGTACTGGGACCAATTATATGATTTCATCCGATTCGCGACTCTTCGAGCTTCATCCGCCGGTATTGAGTTGGTGTCACTCCTGTTTTCTTTTTGAAGATAGCGTTGAATACTGATTTTGAGTTGAAGCCAACCGCATACAGGATCTCCAAAACGGTCTTGGACGAATTTTCAGGATTAGCCAGCTGAGTTTTTGCTTCTTCGATGCGATAGGTATTTACAAAATCGTAGAAGTTTTGATTGGCAATTTCATTGATCACCTGGGAAATATTGCGGGTTGAAAGTCCTGAAATCGTTGCCAGTTTTTCAATGGATAATTCAGGATCTAGGTAGAGATGATTGTTTCGCATGCTGACCCGGATCGTTTGAATCATCTCCCGCTTATCCAGCAATGTCAGTTTTGAACTGAAGTATTTCCTCTTTGATTCTTCAGAACTTAAGGCAGAATGAAAAACGGGCTGGGTCAATCCTACATAGATGAACAATTGGGCGAAAAGAACAAAAATCGTCTCCAGAATGGGTATCTTATATATGGCCAATGCACTGTAAATCCATGGAATATTCATAATCATTGCATCCAGAACTAGCACGATTGTAAATGCAAGCAATACAGGATATAACCAGCTCAGCCTTGATTTTGTAAGAGAAGAGTATTGATTTTTGACACGAATATTGAATAAACGAATCTTTTCCCATGCTGCTACAATATATCCAATTGAAAAAAGATAGAAGAAACCCCAATATCCCCAATAATATTTTATTCCTGGCAATGGGCCTACCTGTGAGATGATAGTTACTTGTTCAGCTGTTGATTTTGGGAGTAAGGTTATTGCGAAATAAGCGAAAGCCAGAATGAAGGGTACAAAATGAATGGCATCCGTCCATCTCGCTTTTTGCCGTGTAGACAACGACCGCACGAAGAGATACAGTAAAGGTCCGAAAGTCATGGCCAAATAGAATCCCGTCAGATACAAAAAGGGTACTTCAGGAAACCACTGTGGATAAAACATATTGAGGAGAGAAGAACCAACACACAGGCCTTTGGTCAAAAGGAAGAGCCCCAGCCACTTGAAATGTGGCTCGCTGGTTTTTCGAATCAACAGCAGAATCCCAAAAAACAGAAGTTCGAATGCTGCAATAAAAAGTAGTACCTCAGAATAGCGTTCCATAAAGTTCAAAACAATAGCAAGATAAAAATAAGGTTTCTGCAGAGAACAAACGTCCTGATGCCGGCATCAGGACCTATTTGGTACCTTTCTGTATGCAGCACTACTCTGATGTGAACGTCAAAATTCAGTTTACCGTTAATTCTATAAACCGTTTATTTTGGCTGGCTGAAAACGTTGTATATTATTGCGAAGTATTTTGTAATCTTACGATTTTAAAAATTGCAAGAATAATATAAGGAAGTAAAAGAATTGCCATGTCAAAAATTGAAGCCTTGAATCTGATCGGAAACACCCCGATGGTGCATTTAAAGTCTCTTGATCCCAAACCGGGTGTTGAGATACATGCAAAACTCGAGTTTATGAATCCAACAGGAAGCATAAAAGACCGAATTATTGCATACATGGTTCAAAAAGGTATTGATGCAGGTAAAATCAATACTACTACAACACTTGTCGAGGGAAGTTCTGGTAATACAGGAGCATCTGTTTCAATGATTGCTTCTAGTATGGGACTAAAATCAATACTTTATGTTCCTGATAAATGCAGTGAAGAAAAGATTGCAATAATTAAGTCTTACGGGGCAGAAGTGATCGTTATAAATGCGCCTGAATCCTATGAAGATGCAGCTGCTAATAGAGCAATAGAAAACGATAGTTTTTATCATATTGATCAATATAACAGCCAGTTAAATCCTGAAGCCCATTATATGACCCTAGGTAAGGAAATTTGGGACGATATGAACGGGAAGATCGATGCATTTGTTGCTACAGCATCTACCGGGGGAACAATATCCGGGATTGCAAAACGGTTTAAGGAGAATGACCCCGGCATACGTATTATCCTGGCGGATCCGGAAGGCTCTGTTTATAAGCCCTATTTTGAAGGTAAAGAAGATTACCTTTCGTACAAAAAGCCTTTTAAAGTAGAGGGAGCTGGCAAGGGTGCACTTGTGCAAGCAATGAATTTTGACCTACTGGATGAAGCGATCTCATTTAACGATGAAAATGCCATAAGTATGGTTCATCATCTTGCACGAAAGGAGGGCCTGATGGTTGGAGGGTCAAGTGGAGGTAATGTTTGGGCGGCTTCAGAAGTTGCAAAGAGCATGAAAGCTCCAGCTAAAATAGTAACTGTTTTACCTGACAGCGGGTTTAAATACCTGAGCAAAATCTTCAATGCAAAATGGCTAAATGAAATAGGCCTTGGACATCTTGCTGCTGATTAGTTACGATTGTTTTGTTGACGACTACAATAAAACACCAAATCTCCATCCTGCTACTATGATAATTCCTGTATAGCCGTAGTCATACCAGAAGCTGTCGTAGTGCTTGTGTAATCCTGAGGTTTGATTGTCAAAACTCATCCGGATCCCCAT
>CAYUGX010000074.1:0-16002 GCA_964444375.1 uncultured Porphyromonadaceae bacterium
TCCAGAGGATTCGGTGATTTTCAGAGTGCACCGAATCATTATCGACCTGGACCAGGGAAAGATTATTCCTTTAAAGATGGATCCCGATCAACATCGCTCAAGCATAACCGACCACATTGCTTCTGGTGGCAAATTAGCTGATGCTGAATGGAGTGCCGACAGCAAGCAATTGATGTTCTTGTCAAATTCAAGAGATCATAAAGAAGTCACATTACGCGTTGCCGATGCACAAAGCGGTGAGGTGCGAACCGTCTTGGAAGAAAAGGTCAATACCTTTTTCGAGTCGGGCTTCAGCACGCCGAATTGGCGCTTCTTTCCAGAGTCTGACGAATTCATTTGGTTCTCTCAGCGCTCAAACTGGGGTCATTTATATCTATATGACCTGAAGACAGGTAAACTCAAGAACCAAATTACCGAAGGAAATTGGAATGTACACACCATTTATAAAATTGATCCTAAGACCCGGACGATTCTGTTTTCTGGAGTTGGGAGAGAGCCAGGAGATCCATATTTCCAATACTTCTACCGGGTCAATATGAATGGGGAAAAGTTAAGTTTGCTTACCCCTGATAGTGCCAATCACCGCATCCAGTTGAGCCCGAAAGGTGACTATTTCACCGATACCTGGTCAACTCCTCAGAAACCACCCATTGTGGATCTCAGATCCACGGACGGGAAAAAAACGATGAGATTGGATGAATCAGATATCTCAGAATTATTAGAAACCGGCTGGAAACCTCCGATGAGTTTCAATGTCAAGGGAAGGGATGGGAAGACTGACGTTTATGGCATGCTTTTTTCTCCTCAAAACATGGATCCCAACAAGAAGTATCCCATTGTAAATAGTATTTATCCAGGGCCACAGTCGGGTAGTGTAGGTAGCCGAAGTTTCTCAGCCGCCAGGGGTGATAAACAGGCCTTTGCCAACCTCGGCTTCATTGTTGTTTCCATTGATGGCATGGGTACTCCTGGCAGATCAAAGAGCTTCCACGATACCTATTACGGCAATATGGGTGATAATACCCTACCGGATCAGATCATTGCCATGCAGCAACTGGCTGATGAATATCCCTGGATTGACCTGGGCAGAGTAGGTATTTATGGTCATTCTGGAGGTGGGTTCGCCTCAACCGATGCGATTTTGCGCTACCCAAATTTCTTCCACGTCGCGGTTAGTGGTGCTGGAAATCACGACAACCGTACCTATGAAGACGACTGGGGAGAAAAATGGCAGGGACTTCTTGAAACTTATCCCGATGGAAGTACGAATTACGACAATCAAGCCAATCAGTTATTGGCCAAGAATCTCAAGGGGAAACTGCTATTGGCTCATGGCACATTGGATGGTAATGTTCCGGTGAATAACACCTTACTGGTTGTGGATGCACTGATTGCCGCTAACAAAGATTTCGATCTCATTATTTTCCCGAACAGAGGTCATGGTTTTGGAGGTTACTACATGACTCGACGAAGATGGGATTATTTTGTTACCCATTTGCTAGATGCAAAGCATCCCGTAAATTATGAAATGGGTAAATAATATGCAGTTGGGCCGCCAAGTCGAAGCAAAGCGAAGATCCCGATTTATCGGGACTGGCGGCCTTTCGCTGCACGCAACAATTGGTTTGTTTTGGGTAATTTTAATTAGCGCCTGTCAACCATCCTCCCCACCCAATATAGTCTTAATCATGGGAGACGATATCGGGTATTCTGATATTGGATGCTATGGAAGTGAGATTCAGACACCCAATTTGGATCAATTGGCTTCGGATGGTGTTCAATTTAGGAATTTCTATAACATGGCCAAGTGCGAAACGTCACGAACGACCTTATTGACCGGACTTTACTGGCAACATACAAATCCTGTGAACCTGGCTTCGGTATTGAAGTCTGCAGGATACCACACTATTCAAAGCGGTAAAGAACACTTTAAAGGCTGGGTACCAGAATCCCTATGGGCACGAGTGGTTTTTGACCAATCCTTTACATTGTGGGCCAGCTTGCCTTATTTTATTCCGCCCGATGGAAGTGATTTTAAAAGACCTTATGTTCTGAATGGAATGGTACTTACACCAGTGGAACTGGAGCAGCATTTCCCCAATTTTTATCAAACTGATGCCTTCACCGACTTTGCGTTGGATTGTCTTGACAATATTGTTCAAGAGGGTGAACCATTCTTTTTATACCTCCCCTATCATGCTGCTCATTACCCACTCCAGGCAAAAGAAAGCGACATAATAAAATATGCCGGGGTATATGACGTGGGCTGGGATGCCATCAGGGCTCAGCGATATCAGCGAATGCTCGAAGAAGGTATTATTGCAGAAGATTGTACTTTATCAGAACCGAGTGATAATATCAATCGTTTCCGTGGACATCCGGCAGGGGATGAAGAAAGACGGGCCAAAATTCCGCTCTATCGTCCCTGGAATTCCCTTACAGAAATAGAACAGGAAGATCTGACTTTGGAAATGCAAGTTTTTGCTGCGATGCTGGATTGCATGGACCAGAATATCGGCCGGATCATTAGCTGGTTGAAAGAACATGAGGTCTTCGACAATACGCTGATACTTTACCTAACGGATAATGGATCTTGTCCGTATGATTCAAATCGCAATTTTGATCATCCACCCGGGGTGGCAGCTGGATTTCGAACCTTGAGTGCTGCCTGGGCCAATGTGGGCAATACCCCGTTCAGGTATTTCAAGCAATACGGACATGAGGGTGGCAGTCACACCCAATTGATAGCACACTGGCCCGAGCAAATCAAATCAGGACAATTCACTACACAAACCGGGCATTTGATTGATATTTATCCCACCTTACTGGATGCAGCTGGTATTACCTATCCTGATACTTACATGGATCAGAAAACCCCAGAACTTGGAGGGAGCAGTCTGTTGCCCATATTCAAAGGTGAAACTCGTGAAGAACCTACTTACTATATCTCAGGATTTCAAGAAAGATTCAGGATGTTTCGCCAGGGCGAATGGAAGTTAGTACGTGCCAATGGGGATGCCTGGGAGTTGTACGATCTACTAGCAGATCCGGCAGAGAATCATAATTTAGCTGATTCCCTACCGGATCAAAAGCAACAATTAATTGAGGCGTATCAGTCTATTTATCAGGCTCGATAAACATACCTTCACGACTGAGCAGATGGTCTAGCATGGCAATACCATACACAACCACGGCCTGCACAGTGGCAGTATGTTCCATGTATTCAGGAATTGACTTGTTATACAGATCCCGCTCAGTATGCCAGATTTCTCCGTAGCTAAAATTATATCCCTTGGGATCTCCTGTACCGAATGAGAGCGTTGGTACTCCGTTCATGGCGAAATAGGCATGATCAGATCCTCCACCTCTGGTCGGACGGCGCCGTGGAGGAGCCTTCCGCAGTGTGAATGGGAAATCGGGATTTATACTGTTCAGGGGTTTGCATATTTTTTCGAAGTCGGCATACATAGACTCGGGAGCGCTCAGGCTATTTGCCACCGTTGGTCCACCATCGCGGTTGAAATAATTGGCTATGTTTGGCCATTTGTCTTCGTTGTTCAGCACCCAATGCTTCGAACCCAGTAGTCCAAACTCCTCGCCAGCCCAGAGGCATACGACCACGCTTCTTTTTGGTTTTCCTCCCGCTGCCAAAATCAAACGTGCTGATTCCATGGCTGGTGCAATACCAGTTCCACAATCCACTCCACCTGTGGCTACATCAAAAGCATCTAGGTGACCTCCCATCATGACATATTCATCTGGAAACTCAGTTCCTTCTATTATTCCAATAACATTGTGGTACTTGACCGGACCCAATTTAAAATGGTTCCGGATGTCAAATTCAAGCTGGAAATAGCGGCGTTCTTTAGCCATTTGCTCGATGACCTTGAACTGGTGCTCGTCAAGCTTAATATCGGGTACAGTTGGCAAGGTTGCCCAGGTCATGTATCCACTGTTGATGTTCTGGCGATCATAAAGAACTCGTATGGGTGTAGAAGATGATTGAATGATCCCCAGAATTCCTGCTTCTACCATTTCACGGTAAAATAGTGCGGGCACATCCTTATACGGTTCCATTTCTTTCGGGTTATCACGATTCATCCAATTGTGTCTACGAATTTCCTGGTTTAGTTGACCAATGCTGTCGTTATAAACCTTCGCCATCGCTCGACGGGCATCCCCATTTGGAGAATAATCAATGGGCCATCCTGAGCTTTTACCACCAATCAACACCCATGCACCGTTAAGAGCCCCTTTCATATTCTCAAATTCACTTTGCGTTTTTGGCTCAAGCAACACATGGCCACGCTGAACTCCCTTCGTCCCCGCTGTATATGAAGGTGTTGCAAAATGAAGTGTCATGCCATTATCACTGAGCATTCGTCCAAACCACGGACCCCGGTTAAACCCAACGTTTAATTCACCCGCTTCATCCAGAATCACTTCCATGCCCCAGCTTTCCATTTCAGCTTTTGCCCATAAACAGGCATTTTCATAGGCATCTGAACCAATGAGTCGTCCGCCAATGCGGTTGGAAAACACATCCAGGTGTTCCATGGTACGATTGTCTGCCTGACCGATTTTAATGATCCGGTCAACGACTTTATCGGTTTGAGCAATACTCTGACCTGTTAACAAGATCATAGCCAATGCAAAAAGGAGAGAGATCTGTTTTTTCATTTTTGATAGGATTTGATGAGCAATTTACACATTCAATATAAAATATGGTTGATTCACAGGTGTGTTGCTCAGCAACTTGTCAATCACTATCTATCATAATTGTAACCTGTGTTACAATTTTCATGTGGCTCAATAATTAAAATTGCACTGTTAATTAATAAACATAAAACTAAAAATATGGTTGATTCAGCAATGGTCCTTAATGGACAAACAATTGCTTATACCTGTTATTGCCTGGCCATCATGCTTTTGATTGGGTGGTTTGGGATCCGTGTTACCAAAACAGGTAGAAGCAATAAAGTCAAACCTGCTCTCTTCTACTCGTTTGTAGGTATGCTAGTGGTACTGGGTGTATCTCTGCACATTGTCACCTACAATACCATACCTTGGACGGCAATGGATTTGCATCGTGGAGATTATACTCCAGATCGCTCATTCAATATAGTGGTTGAAAACCATGAATTCAAACTTCCTCCCGAGGAGATTATTGCCGAAGTTGGTGAAATTGTACAATTCGAGGTGACTTCAAATGATTTAACCTATGGATTTGGTGTATTCAGACCCGACAACTCCATGATCTTCCAGATGCAGGTGGTACCTGGGCATCGAAATGACATTTTATGGCGATTTGAAAAACCAGGTAAATACACCATTCGGTCGACTGAGTATTCTGGCCCCAAAGGCATAGCCATGATTGAAAAAGATGTCGTAGAAATCATCCCTGCACAGGATTAATAACCATTCTAATTATAACCTTAATTGTATCTGATTATGAGTTTCATCAAAACATTAATGAATAGTGAGAATGGCAATTTTAGTCCCAAATCGCTCACAGTTATGCAGAAGATTGTTCTGCGCTTTGTCGTTGTTGGTCTGGTCTATTATCTATTCGCCTTGGTAGAGGGGATGATCATGCGGATGTATGAGATCAAGCCATTCGAACAGATTAGCACCGATCAGTTTTTCGGTATATTAACTGCCCATCCCCTGGTTGGAATCTTTGGTTCAACCTACGCCTTAGTATGTGGGGCCTTTCTGTTTTTGGTACCCTATTTAATGAAAAAGCCTTTGTACAGCATTAAGCTCGCCAACTGGACCTGGATTTTGATTGCCATAGGTACCTTAATCTTCTGGGGAGCTGGGTTTATCACGCATTACTCACCACTGTATACGTTATACTGGCCCTTACCGGCTGACTTTACTCAATTTGGTCCATTAGGAGGTGCCTTCTTCATTCTGGGAATCGCAATTGTAATGGTGGGAACAGCTTTTTTCATCATCAATGTATTTAAGACCATCACCTACACACCGAAGGGTTGGGAAAAGCAGCCAGCTGGCAAATTGCTTGGATCGGCCTTAGGAACCACAGGTATTGCCAATTTATTCAGAAGAAAGAAGAAACATAAGGAGCACTTGGTTTCTTTGCCAGTGGCGGCAATAGCCCGAGGTACTGTTGATATGGCACTGGATACAGGTATCATCCTTTTCACTGGTGTTCTTATCCTGGTATATATGGTTGGGGCCCTCCTTGGATTTGACCTGAACCAAACCGCTGTAGATGCTTTACTATACAAGAATTGGTTCTGGTGGGGTCTTGACCTGATTGCTGACGGTTTGGTACTGATCTTTGTTGCTGGTACTTGGTACTTGCTCGCCATGATGATCACAGGAAAGAAATTATTCATGCAAAATATTGCCAGGGCAGCCTTGTTGGTAGAACTTGTCGTATCCTGGACCGTTTGGTCTCATCACCTCCTGTCGGATCAGGCCCAACCGGCTATTCTCAAAGTTGTATCTGGTGAACTGGTAACAGCATTTGAGCTAATTACTCAAGGACTAGCCTTCTTTATCACTCTGGCTACCTTGTGGATGGCTCGACCATTGAAAATGACTAATCCATTGAAATTTTTGCTGGGTGGTTTACTCGGATTTGCTCTAGCTGTACCTGCAGGTATTATGCAGGCTGATGTCGGACTAAATCGAATTCTTCATAATACACAATGGATTGTAGGACCTCATGTTCACGTTGCTGTCCTCATTGGGTTAACTATGACACTATACGCTGCAGTATATGTATTATTCCCGATAGTTACCAATGGCGCAAAACTTTGGAGTCAAAAATTGGCTAATCTCCATTTCTGGGCCCATTTGCTGGGTGGTATTGGAATGGGAGCTTTCATGGGTATGGCTGGATTGAAAGGTATGCTGAGGCGAACCCTCTATTTCGATGGAGAGTATAGTTTATATATGATATTGGCGGCCATTTGTGGTGGCTTATTATTAATCGGTTTTCTTGCCTTTTTCGTCAACATCGTGATGAGTATCGGATTAAAGGGCTTGCTGGGTATATTTACACCTGCAAGTAGTAAGTCTAAAGATCTGCTGCCTCAAGAGTAAGAAACCAAAGGTTCAAAGAGAGAGCTCCCCTTTATGTGGAGCTCTTTTTTTTATGGAATAAAGTTGCTATCCAGCACAGTTGTATCCAATTCACTAATCAATTGAAAATCCCTATCCAATAGGATGACTCTTTATCCTCATCTCACCTTTATGATCCGCTCAATCATGTGCTCAACATAAAAGAATCTGCCTGATCCCATGACATCTGCATGCCTGAATTGAAACGAAATAAACTTCAATTTCCGCGGTTTGAACAACATGTTTCTCATGGCCCGGTCAATCTCTTCATGTGAATGGTTTTCTATCAGACGACTCGCCCGCATTCCCAGCTCTTCCAGCAAGAAAGCCTCATTCGAGGGTATAAATTCTTTAGGATTAGCTCCTAAAACTATATTCCCATCAATCCACTTACCTGGATTCAATCTGGCTTTTCTTTTAACTTTCTTAAATGCCCGCAACAGTACTTTCAGGTTTTTAAGCTCTGCGGTAGGTAACTCATTAAAATAGGTGTATAATTCAGGTCTGAAGTCTACCGCATAGTCAGGACTAATCTTCGGGTGGTAATCAGGGAACAGGGTGCTAGGGTCTGGATTTTGGGTGTTTTCTGGAAATGACAGGAAGTGAGTTATCCATTTAGATAATTGCGACTTACAGTACTCGTCGGAACAACTGTCATCAATCATTTTCCTGGCTTGTTTGTGTAATTGCTTCAATGCTGATTGACGCTCAATTTGGTTTTTCAACTGACAAGTTTGGGGCAAATGTGTTTCTAGTAGCTGCAATATTTCTTTTTCAGTGTGACTAAAACATGTGCTAAACCTGTTCTCTACAGGTTGTAACCACCAACTCTCTACCGGTCCTATATCTGGAACCAGAAAAACCTGAATCATGCAATCAGAAACAGCAGCGTTTAGTTCTTGCAGATTTCTTTGGTCCGTTCCAGGTTTAGCGATTTGCAGGGAATAATAATTTGGAAAGTGCTCAAATGATATTATTTGAACCGACTCTGGGATCACTGGCTCACATTTATCTGAGATTGGTCGCAACGCTAGCCTGAGGTCCAAAATATATCGCATTTTCTCCACTATTCTATCGGCAAGAGCCGATGCTAATTCGGAGGGGTGATCATTTAATGCGTTTGGCTGGTAAATTACTGCAAAAGGATTTACTCCCAGAAATGCAAAGCGACCCAGTGAGTCTGCTACCTTGCTCTCATCCTGCCTTATTCTAAAATCTTGCCAGGGTATCAATAAAAATTCCTGAATAGTCTCATTGTCTGGTTGATTATTGAAACTTATCAGTAAGCCGCTATTGAATTGGGAGGTAGTGATTCCATAATCTGAAAGTATAACCCAATCAGTCACTACCGACACAGTGTGTGGAAGTTCGTTGATTGCCATCAACTGAATCGACCAGGCAAATAGCTTAACCCACATCGGATAATTCATCAATATCAGGTATTAGTTTCTTAAAATTACTGCATATTCACCTGGGCACCAAATCTCTATAACCAAAAGCCCAATAGATTAAGTGTACATTTGTCACTTAAAAGAAAAAGCTGTAACTTCCCAGCTCAAACCTACACACTTAACTACAAAGCTATGAAAAGAATACTGGTCCCCATCCTGATTCTGGCCACCATAGTGGGGTGTTCTACCGACAATAATCAACCAAAAACGGGCACCTTGTGGGGCGAAATCCCAAACGCCTCTTTCGAAAAGGTGTCGTCGTCTGAGGTGAAAGAATGGGTTGCTGATCTAGGTAATCATGTTGGCTTTCATATCTATGACCATTTGGCCAAAAATGGAGATAAAAGCATCACGATACACTCAACCCAACCAAAATCTGGCAGGTGGTATACAAAAGTTAATGTGAAGCCCTGGTCTGTGTATGAATTTAGTGGTTGGATTAAAACGGATCAGCTTGTGACTGATGGTGGTGATGGTGCAGGTTTTAATATGGGTGCCTACAACCGTCAATTCGAGCATCTCACAGAACCGGTTTTTTTATCTGGCGATAATGATTGGCGCGAGATTTCTTACCAGTTTAACACCGGCAACCAAGACTGTGTAGTAATTGAGTGTTTGTTTAACCGTGGCGGGAGAGCAAGTGGGCAGGTATGGTTTGATGATCTCAAACTTCAGCTGCTAAAAACAGAAACTCTAGCCCCGGAAATCAAGATTGACGTAGCTGAAGAAAAGGAAGTGATGCAAGATTATGTGTACGGTCAGTTCATCGAACATCTGGGCAGGTGCATATACGGGGGGATTTGGGCTGAGGTGTTGGAGGACCGCAAGTTCTTCTATGAGCCCAACCACCGAGAATCACCCTGGAAAGTAGTGCCACAGGAAGCATTAATGATAGATCAAACCCATTCGTTCGTTGGTGACATTACACCCATACTGACTACAACAACAGATCAGATGGTGGTACTGATGCAAGATGGACTCGGCATCAGAGAAAGCACCAGTTACTCAGGTAGGATTGTACTCAAGGCCATGGATATCCACGAGGTACGTGTTACCTTGAAGTGGGGCACAGAAGACAATGAGAAAGACATAGTAAGCATTATTACGCCTGGAAACGAGTACAAGACTTATGAATTACTTTTTGAGGAAACGGAGGATTGTAGCAGTGCAAGCTTGATGATCGAACCCATTGGAACCGGCAAGCTGTGGATTGGAACAGTTTCAATAATGCCCGACGACAACATTGAAGGGTTCAGGGAGGATGTCTTGGGATTGCTACAGGAACTCAACTCCCCGGTATATCGTTGGCCAGGTGGCAACTTCGTTAGTGGTTATGATTGGAAAGATGGAATTGGCGATCCTGACAGACGCCCACCTCGAAAGAATCCGGCCTGGACTGGTGTTGAGCACAACGATGTGGGCATGCATGAGTTTATTCGCTTTTGTGAATTGCTTGAAACCGAGCCATATATTGCAGTAAACGCCGGTTTGGGTGGTACTGAAGAGGCCAGGAAGCAGGTAGAATACTGCAATGGGAGTTCTGATACCCCTATGGGTAAATGGCGAAGCCAGAATGGCAGTGAAGGGGCATGGAAAGTAAAATGGTGGTCAGTGGGTAACGAAATGTATGGCGGTTGGCAACTTGGATATATGTCAACAGAAAAATTTGTACAAAAGCACAATGATTTTGCGAAGGCTATGAGAAGTGTAGATCAGGATATTATTCTGGTTGCTGTAGGTGATTTGGGAAAATGGGATGAGATGATGCTGACGCATTGTTCAGACCACATGGATTACATCAGCGAGCACTTTTACCGCCAGGATTGGCATGGTGGAGGCCTTATGACACATATTCAGCAGATCCCGGAGGCCATTCGCCAAAAGGCTGTTGGACACAGGAAGTATCGCGAAGAAATTGCCGGTCTGGCTGAAAAGGACATTCGCATCTGTCTGGATGAATGGAATTATTGGTATGGACCACATATCTATGGTGAACTAGGGACCCGTTATTTTATGCGCGATGCTCTGGGTGTAGCAGCAGGAATTAATGAATTCAGCAGACAATCAGACATGATATACATGGCTAATTATGCTCAAACGGTCAATGTTATTGGTGCCATAAAGGCAACCACAACCGATGCTGTAATGGCTTCTACAGGCCAGGCGTTAACCATGTACCGGAAGTATTTCGGCAGTATCCCCGTTACCTTATCCGGTGATAATCGTCCTCTCGATATTGCAGCCACAATCACAAAAGACAGAACTTATCTGACCGTTTCTTTGGTCAACCTGGGTTGGGATAGTCATGGTGTACCATTAGAATTTGAAGGACCTGACCAATTTAGTGAAGTTGAAGTAATCACCTTGTCAGCGGCAAGCGACATGGCCTATAACGTACCCGGGCAAGCAGAAACTGTCACAATATCAGAACCAGAAATTATCGGATTTAATGGTTCACTTGAAATAAAACCGGTTGAAGCTCGTATTTATCGTTTCAAGCTCAAATAAGGCTTGGGGCTTGCGGCTTAAGTCTCTTACAATCCTAGGGTGTAGGTGAACTTGGCCATGATAGTTCGGCTGTCTGAGACTGGAAGATTGGGCGTATATCGATAGGGGTAGCTATTCAAGCCCTCGTTGTAGACCAAATAAAAATCGACTCCTTCTCTGGGGTTATACCTGAAGCGAATATTGCTCATGATGCTTTCAATGGCTGTATTATATTGAATGAAGCCAGCGATAGAGATGGTGGTTGTAAATGTCAACAAGGTTTTTATACCAACTATGTGGTTGACAAGCTTCATTTCGCGTTTTGGTATGCTCACCCAGTCAATGCGGTAGGTTCCGCTGAGGTCAAAACTTGGTCCGACACTCCAGGTGGGCATGAGTGTTGTACTCACTTTCCAGCCATCGTAAAATTGCCCGGCCTCAGCCTGAATCATGCCTAAAACCGGAGAAGTTGGCGCCAACATCATGTCGGCACTCAGGTAGTTGAAGGTGTAACGTCCTGGCTTGATAAAGGTGTTATCATCAAATTCCAATGTATCGACTAAAGCTTCAACATCAAGATGGTGTGCAAAATCTCCGATCATTCCTGATCTGGTTTCAAAAAGCCATCCCGTTTTAAAAGTTGCCGATTGGAGCGACTTTGTATCCAGACTTCTAAAGGTAAAGTTCTGGAAGTACAGTTTATGTTTTCGCAAAGCTGAATTTTCGTCTGGATACCAACCGTATTGCATCCGGGCTATAAGGGCCTGATAATTATCCATCACCTCAAATCCCATTTCCGGATTAAAATCCACACCAGAGTATGATAAGGTAAGATCATAACCAAGTCCTTTGTCTCCTCGACGTTGCCAGCTAATGTGGGCTCTACTCGGATGGTGTGAAAACTGATTAGTATGAATATCGCTATCAGCGGTTTGGGCCAGTCTTAGGGAAAAATACTCGTCTCCCATTACCCTGATGGTTCCATCAAAGCCATATGCCAGATTATATCCCCCATCAATATCGATGCGAGAAGTGACCATACCGCCAATATACGAATGGGCATTGAAAACGGTTCTCTTCAATCGTACTACCCCAAAATTCTCTGAAGGCTGCTCCAGAATGCTAGCCGTTTGCATATCGAGGAGACCAATATCCCATTTCCCCGCCCGACCTGTCATTCTAAGCCCCCCCAGGATTCTCACCGGCTCTCCGTCATAAAGTCCAATCCGTCTTGAATAAAACAAATTGTTTGGTCCGCCCAATTTGAAGTCGAAAACATCTGATTTTTCTTGAAAGAACACTCGTTTCTCAGGAAAGAAAAGTGAAAAGCGGGTGAGGTTGATTTGTTGATCATCTGCCTCTACCTGAGCAAAATCGGTATTCAGGGTCAGGTCCAGTGTCAGGTTATTACTTACTCCCATTTTAACATCCAATCCTGCATCGTACTTAGGTTCAGTACTGCGAACGTAGGCCGTTTCATCACTGTTTAGGGCAGTCTCCTGCCCCAATCCACCTAATATATATGGGCTGATGTACAGTGGTTTCTTCGACTGCAGGCCATTGAATGCTATAGTGCCAGCCAGTGATGGTTTCCAGGTTGCCTGATTGTACTCGGGTGAAATATCAGGGTATGTGAGCATTTCGTTCTTTGCCGGCATAAAACGCACGATTGTCAAACCCATAAGCACCTGGCCCGAGCTTTCCTGAAACCGTAAACTGGACAAGGGAATTTTGAATTCAGCGTACCACCCGGCTTGGTCCTGTGTCGTTTTGACTTCCCAATAGGTATTCCAAGAAAAGTTTGCATCCTGCTCAAAACTTTGGAAATCGCTCTTCACAGCGGCATCAAATCGCAATCCATTGGGATTAGTATAAAAAAGTAAGGCATTCTGCCGATCACAATAGGTATCTAAATGTATGCCAAACCAATCGCAACTGGGTTGGGCATAATCCCGTTTCTTCCCTTTGTCAGCCATCAAGCTAATGTCGTCGTAATACAAATTCGCCCCGACATAAAGAAAATTCCCATCATAGCCTATTCGAATATCAGTCTCTTCAGTTGGACTGCCCTTGTATAGAGGCATGTGCATGACGAGTGGAAAAGGTTCATGACCCAACCAAGAGGCTTCATCCGGTCGGCCATCAAAAACAATTTCACCGTTAAGACGTTCAATTTGAACAATATCCTGTGCGTGAGTCCAATTACAACTCAGAAAAAAAATGGATATGAAGAGGCTATATCGGAACATGGGCTTAGCGGGAGAAAGATAAGGATTTATACTATCTTAAAAGCTGTTATATGGAACAGAAAAAGTCAACAAAGCAGCCTGATATTGATTTGCTGATGGATCAAGCAAGGCAAGCGGGAGAACAATTCGCACGGTTCAAACAAGAAGAGGTTGATCATATTATACGTACTGTTTATGAAGAGGCCTTCAATCACCGTGTACAGTTGGCAAAAATGGCCTGGCAAGAAACAGGTATCGGGAAATGGGAAGATAAGACGGCTAAGAATGTCATCGCCTCAAAGTATGTTTTTGAAGACATTATAAACGAAAAAACCTGTGGTTCCATTAACGAAGATCCTGCAACAGGAATCCTGGAAGTGGCAAAGCCTATCGGACCGATTTTCGCAATAACACCAATCACCAATCCAACATCGACCGCCATATTCAAGATACTGCTCGCCTTGAAAACACGGAATCCCATTATTATCAGGCCTCATGGTGCGGCCAAAAAGAGCACCATTGAGACCGCGCGGATCTGTTACGAAGCAGCCCTGGCCGCAGGTGCACCGGAAAATTGCATCCAGTGGATCAAACGATCAACACCTGAGCAAACCCTCGAGATGATGGGACATAAACGGGTCGCCCTGGTCTTTGCAACCGGTTCAGTGAGTCTGGTCAGGGCAGCATATAAATCCGGAAATCCAGCCATTGGCGGAGGTCCTGGAAATGTGCCAGTTTACATAGGGAAAAGCGCAGAAATTCCCTTTGCCGTTGATCAGATCTTGTTGTCAAAAACTTTTGACAACGGCACTGTTTGTGCCAGTGAACAGTCTTTGGTGGTTCGTGAGTTGAAAGAACAAGAACTCATCCGGGAGTTTAAAAAAAGAAAAGCCTGGTTCCTGACTGAAAAGGAAAAAAAGAAAGTGGAGGAAATTGCCTACAACGAGGCTCAACGATCGATGGCAGTCGAAGTAATCGGACAGCCGGCCTGGCGAATCGCTGAACTGGCGGGCTTTGAGGTGCCGAAAGATACAAGTGTCCTTATTGCCTCTTACCAAAATCATGAAGTTGGACCCAACCATCCTCTATCATTGGAAATCCTGGCTCCAATTTTGGGGCTATATGTGGTCAACAGTTTTGATGAAGCCATCTCTCAGTGCAAAAAGATTGTGCGTTTTGGAGGTGTCGGACACACCATCAGTATTTTTTCAAACGAAGAAGAGAAAATAATGTATTTTGCTGAAGTTACCCAGGCAGGACGTTTACTCGTCAACCAACCGGCTTCTCAGGGAGCACTCGGAGGAACATTTAACGGACTCAATCCTTCATTGACTCTGGCAACGGGGGCAGGTGGCAAAACTTCAACCACCGACAACATCACAATTAAACACCTCATGAATGTTCAGCGTCTCGCCCGTCGCCGCGTGACTTCATGTGTACCCGACTTCAACCAGTTTTATCTCGACCCAGATAAAGATCTACAAGCCATCGAAAAGGAATGCAAAGAGGCCAATAACTCAAATAATTGAGGAGCCTGATAAACTAATTTCTATACCGCACATTTGTGACGATTAATCTTCTATCACCAGTTCGACCGATAATTCAAGCGCTTGTTGACCAGTGTAATCCGGAAGATGACGGCCATTCGTCACCAATACAATCAGGTCATATCCATCAGACCTGATTTGTTGAAGATCTCCAACAGACAATACGGATTCTTCTCCCGGATAGCGTTCGTTTACCGTCGAAATCTCTTCCTCTGCTTTGTATTTGAAAACCACCAAGCCACAGGCAGGTACCGGATCAAGGGCAATTTTCAGTTTCATTTTGGCAGACCATTCAGAATCACTGATGACTATCCTGAAAATATTCCCACTTAAATCAGGGTATTGAAAAGCCATAGTTTGACGGACAAAGCTTGGACTAACACTTAAGGTTCTCAAATAGTTTGCCGGATCATTCAACAATGGCAATGAGATTGATCCTGAATAGTATTTACCGATCACAAAGTCTCTGAGCAATTCAAACCAGAAAAAATCCACCCCTTCTTCAATCTGGGTCAGGATGGCATCCACAGGATCTATTGTCAGATCAGGTAATGATCCTGATTGGATACTTTCAAAAACCGACAACACCACCTCTTCACCCTGTTGATCTACCAATTCATTGAAGATATATGGAACACCGTATCCGTGCTGATGTTCATTTCCTTGCAAACCGGCAAAGACAGCACTTTCCCACCCGGTCATGTAGTGAGATACATAAGGCCTATTGGATGAGAATTTGTGCTCGAACCAAACGGCCAGTGCCTCTTGCAACCAGGCTTGGCGAGGCTCAAACCAAGGGGCTGAGAATTCGTACAGATTTTGTACCAGGTGCATAAATTCATGGGCCAACATCAGCATGAGCTGAGGATCATTGTTCAACAGCTGCTCCCCCACCGACAATTTACCAAGTGAAATGGCATGCCGTAAGGCTTCATTAGTGGGATCGACTCCTTCATTGAAGTACTGGGTGTAGTAACCAGTAGATTTGCTATCCATAACTGTTACATGCAGCGGCCACGATCGTTGATCTAAATCAAATCCCATCTGGCCACACGAATCATAAATCAGCTCAAGGTAAGTGCCAAGTTTTAATCCTTGCGCAAATAGAGATTCAGGATAATGAAGTAAAAAGTGTCCATCGGCTGAAGCATGACTGCTGTAGTGCTTAACCATTCTGAACTTGATCTCGCCACC
>CAYUGX010000075.1:0-15997 GCA_964444375.1 uncultured Porphyromonadaceae bacterium
ATGTTGAAATTTGCCGCTCATATGGCAGGATCTACCCGGGCAACTGGCCTTGAAGACATGACCGTTTCCATGCTGAAAGGATCGGATGGCCAGCAACATGAAGAACTCGATCGCATGGTCGACTGGATAGCCGAAAACTGTAATCCCGACATTATTCACCTCTCCAACGCCTTGCTGAATGGTATTGCACCCCGTTTGAAAGAAAAACTCGACGTGCCAATCGTATGTTCACTGCAGGATGAGGATGTTTGGATCGATCCGATGGAATCAAATTTTCAAGAACTCAGCTGGTCACTCATTCATGAAAATTCAGCCTACATTGATGCCTATATCGGTGTGAGTGATTATTATACCAGGCTGATGCTTGATAAAATCGATCTCCCAAAACAGAAGGTACACAGCCTGCACCTGGGTGTTGATGTAGCAGATTATGAATACCATTCGGCAAAGGCCCATCCTCTGAATATTGGCTACATATCCAGAATGTGTCATGAAAATGGGGTAGATATTGCTGTGGATGCTTTCATCCAACTCAAAAAGCAACCCAAGTTTAGCGACGTGAAACTCTATCTAACCGGAGGAAGCACTGGAGATGACAAACAGATACTCAGGGAGATTCGATCTAGCATAAGATCGAATGGCCTCCATGATGATGTGATTTTTATTGATGACTTTGAACAGGAAGGTCGCACCGAATTCTTCAACTCAGTTTCGTTTATCAGTGTTCCGGTTCGCAATGGTGAGGCTTTTGGCCTCTACCTCCTCGAAGCAATGGCCTCAGGTGTTCCTGTAGTTCAGCCAGCTCTGGGGGCTTTCCCTGAAATCATTGAGCTATCAAAAGGCGGTCGTACCTATGAACCAAATACGCCTGAAGTCTTGGCCCAAACCTGGGCCAGTCTGCTATCTCAGCCAGATGAAATTACTTCCCTGGCGGCTGATGCCCGACGAGGAGTGGAAGACCATTTCAATATTTACGATCAGGGTGAAAAGCTGATCGAAATCTATCAAAAACTACACAATTGAAGTTATGCTTCTTGAATTGAAGGGAATCTCTAAAGGCTTCTACCTACCGGATGGACGAGTATCAAGGCTTGTACTTGATGAACTCGACTTATCGGTTGAAGAGCAGGAAAGTGTGGCTATTGTTGGCCCATCGGGATCGGGTAAAACAACCCTCCTGAACTTGATTGCTAAATTGGATCAACCTGATTCGGGTGAGCTGAAATTTGAAAGTGCATCTCTTTCTAGTCTTACTGGCAGAAGTCTAGATACCTATCGCAATCAATCCATTGGTATCGTCTTTCAAATGCATCACCTGATGCCACAGCTTAATCTTCTTGAAAATGTGTTATTGCCCGCTCTGGGTAAAGACCAACAAAAGAGCTTGTCGAGGGCTGAAGAATTACTGAAACGAGTTGGCGTGTGGGAACAGCGCTTTCAAAAACCCGGAGAGCTATCGGGAGGTGAATGCCAGCGTGTGGCAGTGGTACGTGCATTAATTAACCAGCCAAAATTGCTGCTGGCTGATGAACCAACCGGCGCCCTTGATCAGGAAAATGCGAATATATTATCTGAACTGCTCATTGACATGCAGCGCGAACAAAACACCGCGCTCATATTGGTGACTCATGCTGAACAGCTGGCTGAGAAAATGAATCGTCAGTTGTTCCTGACCAAAGGGAAACTGACTGAAAAACAGTGACATGAACCCAATTAAGCTGATAACCAAAAGCCTGGTTTATTACTGGCGGAAAAATCTGGCCGTTGGTTTGGGTGTCGCGATTAGCACTGCAATTCTGACGGGGGCTTTGATTGTGGGTGACAGCATGCAACACAGCATGCAGCAAATGGTCAATCAACGGCTGGGCCCTATTTCACACACCTTAACAGCTGGTGACCGCTATTTTACCAGTGGATTAGCCAAACGAATCGAAAAGGGTACCAATTTACAGGTTTTACCCGTGCTGCAACTTGAGTCAAGTGCCGTACTGGGAGGTGGTCAGAAACGCCTGCCCAAAGTGCAGGTGTTTGGTGTCGATTCTCAGTTCGATTCTTTCTTTGACTTGAATCCCTTTTATGGCCAACTAGAAGCCAATGAGGTGATTGTGTCTACAAACCTGGCAGAAAAGCTCGAGGTCGCTCAAGGAGAATGGCTCTTGTTCAGAATCAGAAAAGCCAGTCTGATCCCCCTTAACGCTCCTTTTGTGTCGGATGAGGAAACCACAGTTTCCATGCGTTTGCAAGTCAAAGCCATTGCTGATAATGAGCAAATGGGTCGACTGAACCTGTACAACTCTCAAACCGCACCGGTTAATGCCTTTATTTCTTTATCTCGACTGAATGAAGTCATGAAATTGAACGACAAAGTCAATACCCTGTTTATTCAGGGTAGGGAGCAGTCAGTTCAGCAATTAATGACTGCTGTGCAAAAAGGATGGCGTATTGCTGATTTAGGATTGAGTTTGAAAACTATAACGGGTCACCAGAGCTATGAAATCACCAGCGATCGGGTATTCATTGATACGGTGCTCAGTCAAGCCCTGCAGCAACTTCCTTGGCCGGCCTTGCCTATCATGACGTATTTTGTTAACTCGATTAATTACGATACTTCGACTACTCCCTATTCATTTGTTTCCACCCTGCCGGATGACAGTTGTGCAGCCCATGAAGTGGTGATCAACGAATGGTTGGCTAAAGACCTACAGGTGGAAGTTGGCGATGAACTAAACCTGGATTTTTACCAGGTTGGTCCGTTGAGACGACTGCTTGAGAAAAGCATTGATTTGGAAGTGTCATCAATCAAGCGCATGAACGGCTATTTTGCCGATCATTCATTGGCTCCAGATTTGCCTGGGCTCTCCGATGCAGGAAATTGTCGCGACTGGGAAACAGGTGTGCCAATTGATCTCGAGAGCATACGAGACCGTGACGAAGACTATTGGGACGAATGGAAAGGAACACCCAAAGGGTTTATCAGCTATTCACTTGCACAAGAACTGTGGTCGAATCGTTTTGGTAACCTGACAGCCGTGCGTTACGCTGACGTAGATATCATTCCAGAGCAGTTTGAGAACGAGCTGAGAACCCAGCTTGAGATTGATGATCTGGGATTTGAAATAAAAGATGTACATACTATTGGATCAGATGCGGCTAAACGAGGAGTTAATTTTGGTGAACTGTTTCTTGGACTCAGTTTCTTTGTGCTCGCTGCTGCAGTCTTGCTGAGTGTTTTGTTATACCGTTTGAGTATCAGTGAAAGAAGTGAGCAACTTCATACCTTGCGTGCTCTTGGTTTATCAAAAACACGAATCCAGTGGATTTTGCTGGCTGAGCTGTCTTTGGTTGCATTCATCGGGGCTGGTTTTGGCCTGGTTTTGGCTTGGGTCTATAACCTGGCCATCTTCAATGCTTTGAATGGCATCTGGCAAGATATAGTCAGGTCTGATCTGATCAGCCTGCATCTCAATACTGCAACGTTGGTTTTGGGTATGGTGATCAGTGTTATCATTACCTTGATCAGTATTATTTTTGTGATTGACCGAAGGCTTAAAAAAGATCTGGTAGATCTAAAACGGGCACGATCGCATAGGCGAACACGCCGATTCATGCGCCTTGAAGGTTTGTTGACTGTAGTATTGGCATTGGCCATTATGGTGCTACTGGCTGGTCAAATGATCCGGCAGGAAGTCTATAATCCTGGCGTATTTTTCATTAGCGGTGCACTCGTTTTGGTTTTCTTTTTACTCGCATTTGATCAGTTTTTGTACCGAAAGAGTACCAGCCTTTCCTGCCGGATGGGATTCACCTCACTGGCCTGGAAAAACATGACCCGGTACAGGAGTCGTACCTATTCCATCCTACTCTTGTTAGCCTTGGGCACCTTCTTAATCGTGACTGTTGGAGCCAACCGAAAGAGTTTTCTCGATAAGGAGCTTGGGCCCAGTAGTGGCACCGGTGGTTTTGCTTATTTCGGGGAATTGACGGTTCCCTTTCTGCAAGATATAAATGACCCAATGGTGCGACAGGCTTTTGTGCTGGAAGCCGATCAATCAATTGTGCAATTTAGAGCTGTTGATGGGGACGATGCCAGTTGCCTCAATCTGAACGCGATCAATCAACCAAGGATTCTGGGTGTGGACCCTCAGCAACTGACCGGACATTTCAGTTTTGCCACTCGGCATGATTTGATTGATGAAGATAATCCCTGGCTTGGTCTGAATACTGAGATGGGACCCAATGTGATTCCTGGAATTGCTGATCAAACGGTTATTCAATGGAGTTTACTGAAAGAAATTGGAGACACACTCTGGTATACCGATCAGCTGGGAAAAGAATTGGGTATTGTATTAGTCGGTGGATTGAATAGCTCAATCTTTCAAGGTAATTTATTGATCTCAGAATCGCACTTTCTCAAGCATTTCCCAAGCTCAAGCGGATCACAGGTGCTGCTTGTGGAAACAGAAGAAAAGCAGGCTGGTGAAGTGGCTGATGAGCTCAATATGGGCTTGCGTGATTTTGGTTTGTTTCTGCAATCTACACGTGAGCGACTCGCCGAATTTGCATCGGTTACCAATACCTACCTGGCAATTTTTCTATTGTTGGGAGCCTTGGGTCTACTCATCGGGACTTTTGGTTTGGGTATTATCTTGATCCGAACCATTCAGGAACGGTCAATTGAATTGGGCATTCAACGAGCCATAGGTATACCAAAACAGACCAATCTACTGCTATTGATTTATGAATTCGGATTGCTCATGATTGGTGGTATAGTCATAGGATCTGTTAGCGCTATACTGGCAATTTTTCCGAGCATCATTAGTCCTGGAGCTGAAATCAATCTACCATCAATACTTTTACTAGTTGGGATTATTCTGGTCAATGGCTTACTTTGGATCTCAGTATTTGCTACTCTTTCACAGCGAAAAGAAAACCTAAACACAATTCTCAGAAGTGAATAGTGCTTTTTGGGAATAAAAAAACAGAACCATGACAAGCAAAACAACCACCTCACTTTTTATCCTTCTATTCGTGCTGCTGAGTGCATGTTCAACACCAAAGCAACCCAATATAATTTTGGTTATAACCGACGACCAGGGCTACGGTGATCTGTCGGTGCATGGTAGTCCGGATGTAAAAACACCTCATCTTGATCGTTTGCATGAACAAAGTATTCGCTTTACTGATTTTCAAGCAAGCCCAACCTGTTCACCCACACGTTCTGCACTGGAAACCGGACGCACTCCATTTAAAAACGGAATTACCCATACCATTTTAGAGCGTGAACGCATGACACTTGAAGCCTATACCTTACCACAGTTACTGCATGAGGCCGGCTATGTGACGGGTATTTTTGGGAAATGGCATTTGGGTGACGAGGCAGCCTATCAGCCTGAGATGCGTGGCTACGATCGGGTATTCATTCACGGTGCAGGGGGAATCGGACAAAAATACGCTTGCTCATGTGCAGACGCACCTGGTAACGGTTATTTTAACCCCGTAATTAAAGACCAGAGCCATTTCGTTAAAACCCAGGGATTTTGCACGGATGTGTTCTTTTCTGAAGCCCTACACTTTATCAAAGGGCATGTCGATAAGAACCAGCCATTTTACGCCAGAATCTCAACAAATGCGCCTCACGGTCCATTCATTGCGCCCGAAGGATATAAGAAGAAATTTATTGAAAAAGGGTACGGTGGTAATGCCCAGGGATTTTACGGAATGATTGAGAATATCGATGACAACATGGGCTTGCTTTTAGACAAGCTCGATGAATGGGGCATCAGTGAGCATACCCTGTTGATCTTCATGTCAGATAATGGCAAGGCCTTGCACAGCGACAAGGGTAATGCCTATGGCAATAACCAGCCGGCCTATAATGCGGGTATGCGGGGGTATAAAGGGACCGTTCATGAAGGGGGTACACGGGTGCCTTTCTTTGTGAGATGGCCTGCCAAATGGAAAGGCGGTACAGACATTGAAACCATGGCTTGTCACATTGATATCTATCCCACTTTAGCTGAAGTAGCCGGTATTGAATTGCCGGTACCCGACCAGGTGGAAGGCCGTTCTCTACTCCCCTTGCTGGAGAATTCAGACAGCGAATGGTCTGACCGCTTCAGGGTATTTCATCAGGGCAGGTGGCCAGTTGAATTGGATCCAGAACAGCACAAGTACCGTAATTTTGCGGTGCGAAATGAACGCTTTCGTCTAGTGGGAATGGAACAGCTTTATGATGTACAGGCCGATCCGGGTGAGACAACAAATGTCTATGACCAACATCCGGAGGTGATTAAGCAAATGATGGACTTTTACGAACAGTGGTGGAGTGAAGCCAGACCGCTAATGGTCAACGAAGGAGTTCCCATGAGCAGCGTCAGACCCTTCCATGAGAACTACTATGAGCAATTAAAACACGAAGGTATTCCTGATTGGATTCCCGTGGTGGTAGGAGATTTTGAAAGAAATGACTGATTAGAAGTCAATCTGCCGCTCTGCAATATTGTCTGAATCACTGAATATTCGTCCTTTACCATTGTCGAGGAACACATCTCCAGGATCACCATAATTATTCACCATAAACAAAGCAATCTGGCAGTTCTTAATGCCTTCATCAGTCATTTTTCCTGAGATCACTCGAACCATTTTTGCTTGATAGCCTTGTTTTTCAGCGAGCACCTCAAAAAATACTGAAAATCGCTTGCCAGAACCTGAGATATAACTACGTGTACTGTTTCCAACCGAGCTCCCTGATTTGTAATCCAGTGACAGGGTTAAATCGTTGTTATTCTGCTGCGACATCTTGAATTTATACTGGTCGTAAACCTTTCCAATTTGATCGTCATTGCGATTACTGGCCTGTAATTCGTGTGGATCCTCAAGGAATATTCCCTCCAGGTCAGGCGGATTATGACCATCATAAATCGGCATACCCAATCCCTCAATAACATCCAACACATCGTCTGATACGATATTGATAATATCTGCACTCAGGTTTCGAGATGAATTTCCCCCGTAAATACCTCCACCATAATCGCCATAATCATCCCAATCAACTCCGCTTCCATAATCAATACAGCACGAAGCAATGATTATCGCTAAAATCGCCACAATTGAGTACAACACTGATTTTGTTTTCATATCAATAAGATTAGGTACTTGTCCAAATTTACTAAAAATCACATTCACAACCCAGTCAAATGATTAAAGCCATTAATCGGTTAAATATTTGTCATCAGTCTTCAGTCCCTAGTCCCGATGTCCCGAGTCCTGATGTCACGAGTCCCCAGTTCCAATTGCTACTTTTTTCAAAATAGTCTTAAACCGGGTCCCACTGAGGTAATGGTCTTCTAGTAACTTACCGTTGTAGATCAGATTAAATCCCCCAAAGCCTGATGGTGCTTGCTGTGCTTCATAATGCGTGCTCAGTTTTTTAACTTGTAGATTAATGCCTTGCTCAGAAGCGATTTTCTGTAGGTCGGCCACAGATTTCAAGTGCCAGGGGCATTGATCGGTATAGGTCAAATGCCACCCTTGATAAGCTTCTGCTGCTTGAGTCCAATCGATAAATTCAGGATCGGCAGCATCTGGTATGTGCTTGTGAGCCATCAATTCAAAACGATCAAGCTTGCCAATTTTGGTGAAACCATTCTTCTCAAACACCCTTTTATCAGCCATCCAGGTTCCTTTACTGGTGAAAACAGCAACACCATTTTTGTCTTGATCTTTGGCTTGATCCACACAATACTGTACCAACTGACTGGCCATTCCTCTGCCTTTGTCTTTGTTTGAATATATATACATGCAATGAACAAAGAGGTAATTAGGGGCTTTGACGGGTCGCCAGGCGTATTCTGCCGCTGTATACTCAATGTACCCCACAGGTCGATCACCATCGCGAAGAATACAGATCCGCAATCCATGCTTGTATTCCTGTTCAAGCCAGGCTTGTTTTACCTTGAACTCTTCTTTCTTCGGATTCTTAGCACAAAACAAAGTTTCAGATAACACATTCTGGGGAGTAACAATACTGATGGTCATTTACTTATGTCTTTATAATTAGCGCATTGTCAGATTAATCAATCCGCCAGGGATCTCCAGTCTTTTCTAACCAGGGCAGCAATTCATCTTTGTAGAGCTTCTGAACCAAATCTGGTCGGCTTTGCGCCAGGTTATTCAGTTGGAATGGGTCTGCCAAGCGATCCCAGAGGTAAAACGTGGTGTCGCCCTTGAACTTTTTATCGATCATCAGCGTAAACTGCTGGGTTCGCACGCCCCTTTCATCAAAACCAAGCAACTCTTTGTAACGGTCTTTGCCGGCTTCCATCAGGTGATTGTGACGAATGATCAAATACAATTGAGACGAAGGCAAATCGCCTTCACCAGTGAGCAAGTATTCAGCAAAACTGCTGCCTTCAAGGTCATCCGGCAGGTCATTAGTAAAACCCATAAGATCCAGCAAAGTGGGGTACAGATCAGGCACTGATAACAGTAGATCACTGTCGTGACGGGCTTCAATTTGACCGGGCCATCGAATCAGAAAGGGGATGTTGAAAGCCTCTTCGTAAGGATTGGTCTTGGATATTTTACCGTGCTTACCCAGGTTGTCGCCATGATCTGAGGTAAAGACCACGATGGTATTGTCTTCATAGCCGTATTTTTTCAGGCCCGCCAGAATGCGCCCGAATTGCTCATCAACGCCGGTTACCATGGCCAGCTGGTTCTTGATGTGTTTCCTGTAGTAGGTACCCCAGCGATCACTTGAATCAGGCACACTCGGGGAGTTGATCAGGGCTTGGATCTCAGCTTCTTTGGTATCATACATCCGAACATATTTGTCAGGAAGTTGATTATACGGCATATGTGGAGGATTCATGGATACCACCAGGGCAAACGGCTGGTTTGGGTCACGGTAACTCCCGTCTTCATTTGCCAGGTAGTTCAGGGCCATATCCGCCTCATGCTCAGGGCCCCATTGATCGACATAGTGAAACTCTTCTCGTGCAGCATCTGTAGACCAGTACAATGGACGCATATGCCAATCATATGTGTCGTACGCATACCAGAAGTCAAATCCGTGGCGACGCTCGGGTGGACACCATTCGTTCCATTTGGTTTCGCCCCGGTTATTGGCGCATTCGATATAGGGCTCATGGGGGTAATCGAGGTGCCATTTTCCAATATAACCCAGGCTATACCCTTTCTCTTTGAGGATGTCTGACCAACAGCGAGCATCTTCCCGCAATTGAATATCCAATGTGGCCATTTTACTTGTGGTATTGGAGATCACTCCATTGGATATGGGGTACTTACCGGTCATTAGCATGCCGCGGTAAGGACTACATACCGGGGCATTTGACACCGCATTGGTGAGCACGAGGCCTTCGGTGGCAAAGCGATCAAGATGGGGGGTCATCACCGGTTCTTTACCCATGAATCCAAGCGTGCTAGCACGCATTTGATCAGGAAAAACAAATAGTAAATTGGGATGTTCAGGCTTGCAATTACTCAAAGCAAGTATAGCCGATAGTACGAATAAGAAAGGTTTATGCTTCATTGCTTAACAACTTTGAGAAACTGTCTGTCAGTCTCATTGGTCAACATAACTAAATACACGCCATTAGCCAATTCCAATCCCTGATCTGAGCGTCCATCCCAGTTAACTAGCTTCGTTCCTGAGGGTAAAAATGTATCGATGGGGACTGCCACTCTTTTCCCCACTTGATTAAAAACTTCCATCCGGTACTCGCCTGGTTTTCGAATAGCCATTTCAAATTGCATTTGAGTAGTAAATGGATTTGGATAAGCAGTAATTGAAATGTCTGGTATACCAGATGAAAAGATGCTACTGGCTGAGGGATCCAATGCCACTGATAGCTCAGTTAAGCCACTGGTAGCAACCTCGACATCGCTAATGATTTTGTTTTCATACCCTTCCATTCTGAATTCAATGTTATACGTCCCTGGTTGTAGGAGTCTGTAGTACCGCCCCAAATCTTTATTACATGTCCGTGGTTTGCTGGCCCCGTTGTCAAGCTGTTTTACGTGCACAATAGCCTCCAGCGCTAGTCCGGTAGCAGCATCAGTGACAAGGCCAGTTAAACCAGGGCCTTGCACCCGGTCTAGGATGTACAATGCGGCGTCTAAATTATTCCAGGCTATGGCATCACCGCTATAGCGATTTGGAATAAATACATCGGCTGTTTCGATAAGCACCTCCAGGGTTCCACCTTCTCCATACATCCAGCATTGACTTTGTCCGACCTGACAACCACAGCGCACTGGTGCATAGGTGCCAGAACCATCAACAGTAGGGATCAAACGACCCATGTCGCTTGCGATCTCCTCTAGCAATTCAAAATCACCTGGCCTGGGGTCCTCATTCCAGGGAAACAGGATGATTTCACCGTAGGAATGGTAGGTAATGGAAGCAACAAATTTCTGTGCCCAGGTTAGATTGCGCTTAGCTCGGGTTTCAGATTCTGAGAAACCGGTTGGGCCACGATAGGTCCAACTGCCCATCTCAGGGCTGCCGCCCAGGCTATGGTTGAACTTGTAATTTCTGTTCAAATCGACCCCATCCACACTGGGTTGGAAGATGGAATTGCCGTTGTTCTCGCGCATGTTTTTCCGCCACCAGGGACTGGGTAGATTATTTTCATAGAGGTATTGCCAACCCTCTACATTCAGGCAGGGAATGATGAAGATCTCCGAATTCTCTATCCAATCAGCCACCCGTGGACTGCCATAATTATTGATCAGGTATTCAGCCAAAACAAGCGTACAGAGCATACCTACAGGTTCTCGGGCATGGTGCTGTGCGTCAAATAAGATAGCGGGTTCATCCTCTTCCTGATGTACGTTGTCTGAAATCTTAATCATCGGAATAGGCAGATGGAGTCGTTGACTGTAACCCACTATTGAGAACTGGACAATGTCGGGATTCTGCTCAGCCAATTGTTCCAATTTTTCGTACATCTCTTCGTAACTGGGGTATTCAATAACCTCAGGGTTTGAGTTAAAATCCGGAACTATTTCGGTTGTGTAACCCATTTCAGCCAGTCTCATCAGTTCTTCAGGACCAGCCACCACCTCGGCATGATCAGTAATCCGGTAAGTAGCTAAATCAAAATCCAATAGTCTGAAGCCCTCTTTCTCATCTTCAGTATCTAGAAATACCTTAACCAGGTATTTGGTCGGAGGATCATTTTGTGCGATAAGATCAGCGCTTTGCCATAGGAAACATCCCAGCAGAATAAGAAAAAATGGAGTACGGAGCATATGTCAGGTTTTCGAGCAAGTTAATAAGCCTCACGTCGAAATCCAAGTGAGTTTAGCTTAACTTTTTATCATCAAGCAGGGCATAAAAGGCCTTCCGGTATGACTCTGAAATAGGAATATAAGTACTTCCGATTTTGATCCGGTTGCGGGCAATGCTCTCGATTTTATCGAGGGCAACCAACCATGACTTGTGAACACGAGTAAAACGTTCTTTTGGTAAAATATCTTGCAGCCTTGAAAACCGCTGTAAGGTCATTATCCGACCGGTGGGTGTATTAATGCGCAAATAATCACCCTGTCCTTCAACGAAAAGAATGTCATCGAAAAAAACTTTCTCCAAACGATTCTCTGTCTTGATAAAGAGATAATCTGTGGATAATAGCGGGGTGGCTTGTTGAGGCGCTGGTATTGATTTGCTAGTCTGGTTCATTTTCTGATAGACCTTTTCTACAGCTTTGATGAATCGTTCCAGTGAAAAGGGTTTGAGCAAATAATCGACGGCGTCTAGTTCGTACCCTTCCAGGGCATAATTGTCAAAAGCAGTTGTAAAGATGATGTGAGGCCTGTTTTTTAGCACATGGAGAAACTGGATACCGGTCAGGGCTTCCATCTGGATATCCAAAAAGATCAGATCGATGGTATTCGTTTTTAGAAATTCGATTGAATCAAGGGCATTATCAAAAGTCTCTACCAAATCTAAATACCCAACTTTGGCAATATAATCACGAATAATTTCAAGAGCCAGGGGCTCATCATCTATGGCCAGACATCTAATTTTCACTGTCTTCTATTTTCTGAGGTTCACAAGTAAGCAATAGCGAAACTTTGTACTGATTTTTAATGTGTGTGATCTCAAGCTCATGGCAATCGGGATACAGTAGTTCCAGGCGCCGCATCACATTCTGTAGACCTATCCCTTCATTCTGCTTATTAACCTGTTGACTATCCAGGGTGTAGTTAATTACAGTGAATTCAAGATCATCCATTCCACAACGCAAGCGAATGATTACACCAGGTCCGTCAACCTGACGTTTACCGTGCTTAAAGGCATTTTCAACAAAAGAAAGAAGCAATAAAGGTGGTACCATCCGTCCATTGATATCCCCCTTGGTTTTGAAAGAAACAAAATGAGGATTGGTTACACGCAGCTTTTCCAGTTCGAGATAATTCTCCAGGTGAAGCAATTCTTTCTCAAGGGGTACCGTATCTGTTTTACTTTCATACAACATGTAGCGCATGATTTCAGATAATTTGAGCAAAGCCGCTGGGGCATCGTCTGATTTTTTGTAAACCAGCGAGTAGATGTTGTTTAAGGTATTGAAAAAGAAATGCGGGTTGATTTGGGCTTTGAGCAGGGCTAATTCTGTATGCTGCTGTTGGGCTAGCATTTCATTTTTTTGTGCCTTCTCTTTGTAATAATTCTGAGTAACCCGAATCAATACGGCAACGCCCATGATCACCGTATTGTTTACCCCATCCCCAATAACATAGGGCAACTTCAACAGTTTCGTCTGGTCATAGAAATTGTCAAGCATTGGATTTAAAATATGAAAGCCAGACACCTTCATGATCATCATCAGTGTTGCTCCACCCAGGAAGAAAAAGATATTTGTCAGTAAAGCTTTGTTTTTCAGGATATATGGGCTAAGCAAGAAGAAGGAGAAATAGAACGACACCATGGTGAACGAAGTGTGATAAATGGAGTGTATTCTCCAGGGTTTAGTGATCTCTGGTGCATACAACGCCTGAACAAGCAGAGGAAAACCCACTATAAAGAGCCAAAATCCTATGTGCAACCCGATTTGAATCCGCTTACTCATGTCGACATTTTTCTCACATCAAAATAAGCAATTTTAACCAAGCATTTTTCCCTTCAATCGGTCTCTTCGCCTGATCTCTCGGTAACCCGGCTGATTATGGGTTTAAGCAGGTATTTATTCCCTACCGGATGATATAGGCTAGATAACCGATATATCCTGGCATTTGACCGATTCGATATTCATAGAAAAGAATAAAAGATCACATTTGCCGGTGCATTTTGTAATAAAACAGATCTTTCAGGTCACTAACTGTATACCATTAAAAAAACTAAATACACATAAAGAAATGAAACGATTGACAAGCCTATTGTTTTTTTGCTGCCTGAGTCTGCTGAGTTTTGCCCAGGTAAATACCGGCACAATAAGTGGTAAAATTATGAATGCGACAAACAATGAAGCCTTTCCAATGGTGAATGTCGCTATTGTCAGTTTACCCGATTCTGCATTAATTGCCGGTGAGGCAACTAACGATACCGGGGAATTTGCCATTCAGAAACTGGATTTCGGTGATTACCTTGTTCACATCAGCTTTGTGGGCTTTGAGACTCAGGTGCTACGATGTACCCTCTCCGCTTCGGCACCCGATTCAAATCAGGGTACCATTACACTTAATGAAGCCGCGAAAGAAATTGGGGGTGTTGAAATTGTCACAGCCAAACCCGAAGTCATTTATCGCGAGGGTAAAAAAATCCTGAATGTCGACCAATTTAAAAATACAGGGGCAACCAACCTCGTTGAAGTGCTTGAAAACGCACCCTCAATTACCACCGATACCGAAGGGAATGTCCTCCTTCGCGGATCATCCCAATACCGACTGTTGATCGATGGTAAACCCGCGCCCGTTACAGGTACAAACCTGCTGCGTCAGATCCCGGCTGAAATGGTCGAGACCATCGAAATCATAACCAATCCATCAGCGAAATACGAAGCAGAAGGGGCAGCCGGAATTATAAATCTGATTCTCAAAAAGCAAAGTCAGGCGGGTTTCAATTCGATGCTCACCCTGATGGCGGGTTGGAATAACAAGTACAATGGTGATTTGCAATTCAACTACCGCAAAAACAAGCTTAATATATATGGGGGTATTTCAGGAACGAGGTACTACACTGACGTGGTGGGCGACCTGAACCGGATCAGCCAGATAGGAGGGAAAGACAACGAATACAATACGTATCTCGAGCAGGTGACAACTGTAAAAACCCTGAGCGGTAATGTTGGCTTTGACTATGATGTGAACGATAAAAATGTGATTTCTGCAAGTAGTAACTTTGGACCCATACGTTTCGATGTGGCCCTCAATAGTAAAGTCTTTAGAGGATTCACAGAAGATGGAGTGGATGAAAGAAATTTGTCTACCAACGATCTCCAGCTAGATGGATTCTTTGTCAATCCCAAAATCGGCTGGCTCCATAAGTTTGACCAAGACGGACATCAAATTGACTTTAATATTTTTGCAGGTACCTTTAAAGGTGAATTGATTCAAGACCGTAATGAGTTTGGAGTTGACGACAATTGGAACAATAATCAAGAGGTTTGGATTAGGTCACAAAGCAGCGAAGCCAATGATATCCAGGATGCGCGTTTCAAAATCGATTACGAACGACCCATGGGCCAAAATAAGCTTGAACTGGGAACTCAGCTGTCGCATTATGGTGAAGAAAGCGGTTTTGTGCTTAACGACTATGATTTTGCCAGTGACGATTGGGTTAAGAATCTTGATTATTCAAACGATGCCCAATTACGTAGAAACATCTATGCCGGTTATGCCATCTGGTCAGGACCAGTCAAAGGATTGCACTATTCCATTGGTTTACGTGGAGAATATACCGACCGCCTGGTGACGCAATTGACCAGCGATGAAGAGTTTGCTTACTCAAATATGGGTATTTTTCCTTCTGGTTCATTATCTAAATCATTCGAAGGGGGACGACAGCTTCAGTTCAGTTTCAGTCGCCGAATCAATCGTCCGAATCGTCAATTCCTGAATCCCTTTCCACAGTTTATCGACAACCAGACCGTTCGTGCGGGAAATCCCGACATAAAGCCTGAATTTGTCAACTCGTTTGAAATAAACTTCCAACAGCCCTTAAAGATCGGTATGGTTTCTGTTGAAACCTATTATCGACAAGCCAATGATTTAACTTCCCAGGTATTTACATCAGACCAAGATGGCAATATGTTTTTCACCTTCGAAAATGCCAATCAATCTCACTCGGCCGGTGCTGAATTCATGGGCAACCTGGGTCTGGCCAAATGGTTCAGATTGGTGGCTACCGGGAATCTGTATTATTATGCGCTGATCGACGATCGAATGGCTGATGTTGACAATACCAGCATACAGTGGTCAACACGCGTGAATACCCTGTTTATGTTTGGTCAAAATTCACGGTTGACATTCTCAGGTGTTTATAACGGTCCAACCCTGATGTTGCAAGGTCGTATGGCTGGAAATTTCATGTTGAATGCAGGCTATACGCATACTTTCCTAAAGCGGGCCGCCTCACTTACCCTCGGTGTGCGTGATATGCTCAGCACCTACCGGATAGAAATGGAGAGCTATGGTGAAGGTTTGGAGGTGATAACTGACCTTAGACCTGAATCACCTGTGATTACCCTGACACTAACCTACAACTTCAATAATTACCAACGTCGTGCTCAGGATGAAGAACAGATGGACCTGAATTTTATCCGATAGGAATTGATTATCTTCAATCCCTTCAAGAAATCAACTAACTAATAGAACAAAAATGAATATCATTGAACTGGAAAAGATCACCAAAACCTTTAGCAATCACAAGGCTGTGGATGATCTTACCCTGCATGTTCCAAAGGGCAGCATATACGGATTCATTGGGCCAAATGGATCCGGAAAAACCACAACTATCAGGATGATTATGAAC
>CAYUGX010000076.1:0-15959 GCA_964444375.1 uncultured Porphyromonadaceae bacterium
AATGCTACAACTACATTTTGCAACGGGTCAACCATCACGTCTTCAAAGAAGTTCCCGGCCTAATGGAGAACGTGGTAAGAGTAACCGAACACATCCGCACCAAATTAGAAGCAGTTCCTGGTGCCAATCCCAACCGGGAAGTGCTAACTGTGATTCCTACTCTAGATGGGATGAGTTATTACATCGATGATGGCGGTAATTTCTGGCGCATGTACATCTTTATTTGGGATAATATTAGCTACGACCGGGTTGATTCACCCGAGCAGGCCTTCGAGGGCGGTAAGATGTTTGGTCGTTTCCAATCTCAACTGGCTGATTTACCTGGCAAACCACTTAACGAAACCATCCCGAATTTTCACAACATTGTCTGGCGATTGGATACTTTCGAGCAAACCCTCGAGAAAAATCCGGTAGAAAGGGCCAATCTCATCCGGCAGGAGATCGAATTTGTAAGAGCACGAGCCGAAGAGATGAAAACCATATTGAAGCTCGGAGAGCAGGGCCTCATTCCTTCAAGAATCACACATAATGATACTAAATTCAATAATGTATTGCTCGATCAGCAAGACAAAGGGCTGTGCGTTATTGATCTCGATACTGTTATGCCGGGCTACGTCCATTATGATTTTGGTGACAGCATTCGAACTACTACCAACAGGGGAAATGAAGACGACAAAGACCTGAGTCAGGTTGAAATGGATATTAACCTATTTGAGGGCTATGCGAAGGGCTTTTTGCAAGAAACCAAAGATACCCTGAACCAGACTGAAATTGATCACCTGGCTTTCTCGGGGAAACTGTTTCCCTACATCATCGGCTTGCGATTCATCACTGACTACGTTGACGGCGACAATTACTTCAAGATTCACCACGAGCACCACAATCTGCAGCGCGCTAGGGCACAGTTCAAATTGCTGACCAGCATGGAGCGTCAGTTTCAGCACATGCAAGAAATCATCCAAAAACACGCAAAATAACACATTGCCATGGGTTACGCTTCATCACCTTCCATCACCTATGTTCACACGAAGATACGTGCCGGCTTACTATTTTGTGTGCTGGGTCTACTTTTTTCCTCCTGCTCGACTGATCAAAGCAAATCAGCTACTTCAGGCAGTATTGAGTTTGCTGAAATTCACTCAGGCATATTTTCAGCTTCGATTGGTCAACCCGAAGAGATCAGTTTTCTCTCTGTAACCAATCCCAATCCCAAGGTTGAGGCCATTAATAGCCTGCCGGATGGTGACCTACCGGCCTTTGAAGAAGAGTTGACCTACCGTGTTGAAAATGGCAAGACCTATCTTCGGATTCCGCTTGAGCGAAATGAAAAAATCTATGGTTTTTGGATGAACTTTCGCACGGTCCAACAGCGCAGGCGTATCATGCGATTGCATTCAGATCACGTTGGGCGAAGTGATGACGGACGCACACACGCGCCTGTTCCTTTTTTCGTGTCATCAAAAGGCTATGGGATGCTGATTAATGCAGCCCGGTATATTGATGTATGGATTGGGACGGCGGTAAGAAAGGACAGTAAGAATCCCCCTGTTGTACGCGATCGTACAACAGACAGGCAGTGGACAGCCACACCCTATTCTGACGGAATTGAGGTATTGATACCGGCTGAGGGGGTTGAGGTTTTTTTGTTTACCGGACCCGAGATGATATCAGCCATTCAACGATACAACTTATTTTGCGGGGGCGGACCCTTGCCACCAAAGTGGGCCATGGGATTCTGGCATAGGGTGCCCACTCCCTATTCAGATATGCAAGTGCGAACAGAAGTGAGGCAATTCAAAGAAAACGGTTTTCCTCTGGATGTGATTGGTTTGGAACCAGGTTGGCAATCAGCTGCGTACCCGTGCAGCTATGAGTGGGACCCAAATCGATGGCCGGATGCAGCATCGAGTTTGAGTGACCTGAGTGAGGAGGGGATTAAGATTAACTTATGGATAAATCCCTATATTCCACCTGGATCAAATATTCATGAAGGACTTAAGAAGTTCACAGGTAGTCATACCGTCTGGGCCGGTGAGGTGCCTGATTACACCATTCCAGATGCACGGAAGGTCTTACAGGATCATTTCTCAAAGCATCACCTGGATATTGGTGTGAGTGGCTATAAAATAGATGAAGTGGATGGCTATGATAGCTGGTTGTGGCCTGATGTGGCAACTTTCCCTTCAGGGATTGAAGGTGATCAGATGCGTCAGATCTATCCCCTGCAAATGATGGAAATGATCAACCAGGTTTTTGAACAACGCAATCAGCGTACCTGGGGTCTGGTCAGAGGAAACAATGCTGGCGGCAATCGCTACCCTTTTGTATTGTACAGTGACCTCTACAGTCACCGCGATTTTATCACCGCCCTTATTAATTCAGGATTTGCCGGAGTTTTGTGGACTCCTGAAGTGAGAAATTCACCTTCTCCAGAAGAGTGGGTCAGACGCATGCAAACCTCATGTTTCTCACCCATGGCAACCATCAATGCCTGGGCTTCAGGCACCAAGCCCTGGTCATTTCCTGAGGTATACAACGAAGTTAAAGCGGCTGCACTTTTGCGGATTCAACTATTTCCCTATTTCTATTCAGCATTTGCCGATTATCATTTTGAAGGGATTCCACCATTCAGGGCCGTCCAACTTGAACCGGGTTTCCTGGATGTGACAGAAGTGGAGCAGGGTGAACTTGATGACAGTAAGAATCCGTATGCCCTGGCCAGAATGAAGGAGATCAAAGACCAGTACATGGCTGGTCCAGACTTACTGGTGGCACCGCTGTATGATTTTGAAACCGAGCGCGACGTGGTATTGCCACCGGGAAAATGGTATGACTTCTATACCGGAGAATTGGCTGGTGAAAATGAAGTAATTCACATTGTCAAAGGCCTTGATCAATTGCCTGTATTTGTCAGAGATGGTGGTATGATTCCCATGATTCCTCAAGCCCTCCACACCCCTGCACCCGGTGAGCAAGTCCCGGTAACCATACGGGTTTATGGTAATGCCCCAGGAAGTTGTAGACTGTACGACGACGATGGTACTACTTTTGACTTCAGAAATGGCCAGTATAACCGGGTCACTGTTTCGATTGATTACGATCAGGCAGGTAACCCAAAAACCAAAGTTGATGCAGTAAACCCCAATCACCCCTGGGCCTATCAGGAGATGCGGTTTGAGTTTATGACGAGATGATACTTCGGTAGGATTCCAAATGAGCCCGATACCATTTTGGATCTTTTATTTGCTTACTCAAACGAACTCGCGTTTCTCGATCGTATGTGATTTTTAGACAAACAATCACGTATCTTTTCAATCGTTGAATAATGTTAAAGCTTATAATATAGGTTTTGTAGATAGTTGGGCGCTTGTTCATAAACACCGTCTGATTAACAACGTATGAGGAGTGAGGCCTCGATATGAGTTCTAATGTGGTCGGTTTATTGAATAGTTTGAAGCTCATGGTAATGTGTGCTGCAACCTGCTTTCTATATTTTGGTAAAGTAGATACAGCCTGGTTAACCGATGCTCTATTTGAAAGAAGAAACAGATCATATGAATGCCTCAAGTTGATTCGCCTTTTCTTAAATCCAAAATCATTCATCTGAGCATTCATCGCATTATGAATGATTTGATCAATATACGAAGGGGCAAGCACAGAACCATTAGAATTTATTGCCATTAACTTGGGTTGAAGAAATTCCAGGTTAAAAACTTTGTCATAGGGAGACGATACAGGTTGACGATGGATTTCGACTCCGGCCATTTTTTCTGGATTCCTTAGGCGTGGGTAGTGCTTGTTTTTCTCATATTTGCTTTCTAAGAGCTTTGTTGGATTCGAATAACCGAGGCTGCCCATAAGTTCAACGGTTTTTGGAATCTCATCGAGTTGGACCAGGAAATCAATGTCACCAATCATTCTCTCACCAGGATCTGAGTAAAGGTTTTGTAATGTATGTGCAATCCCTTTGATGTAGATGGGTGTAATACCATTTGCATTCAGGATATTTGTGATGTCATATACCTGTTCGAGCAAGGCCTGATTTCTGATCGTATTCATGTAATGGAGCTGTTGCAAATGATCGGTTAAATCATCAGGCAACAAGTCGAGCAGATTTTGCTCTGCTAAATGGATATACAGCGCAGGTAAAATGCGATGTTGACTGCCAATCCAAACAAATTGTTCCCAACTAATTGTACTAAGTGCTAGCCTATCTTTTATATATGACGCTGTTGAAGGATCACCACGCATGGCCAACATCCTACCGATTAGCAACAAATACTCAAATGGGTTCATTACTAATGATTGATTTGATGGCTCTTTCTGCCAGGTCAATTGAAGAATAAGTTAGATTCCAACAGGGAATAGTACGAACCCAATCCATGAATTGCCTGGCATTTTGTGGTTCTGGAGAAAGCCAAGATTCGGTGATCAGTGGTCCAATTGCTTGTTTTATGTCTTTCAATCCAAAATGGGCAGCGTGCTCTTCAGAATACCTTACAAAGACAATCCCCTTGACGGTGGTTGGTTTCGTGGCTATATCCCTTTTGTTTGGAGCCAGATATCGAACGTTTTTACCCAGGCTTGAATAAAAGAATTCTGGGCTTTCTTGTAACTCTGGATAATGTTGAATTAAACTGGGTAATGCAGAACTTTTTACGGAAATACTTAGTGGAAATGGATAAATCTCCTCTGAGATCCCAAGCGGTGTGAAATCATCACTTACAAATTGAAAGCCCCGTTTTGCCAGTAAGCTGGGCAAGGTACTTTTACCTGATCCACTAGATCCGACCAAAATAATGCACTGGTCATTTTGTGCGATAGAGGAAGCATGCAAAATACCTAGCCAATCAGTGTCAGATTTGTGATAGGCCTGATTCAGGAAATCGAAAAATACCTTGCCCTTAAAAAGATGTTCATCATCGAACGACCAATTTCCCAAGAATTGACTATCGTTTGCTAAGACAAGAGTGTCTTGATCTTTTCCAAGATACCGTGAGATGGTATTTTGCGAGGGTGATGCTTGCTCAAGGTGAGAATAAAGTGGATGGATCAGGTTATACGTGTTGTTGTCGAGGAAGTGATAGGAATAGCTGGAGTCATTAAACTGGTATTGGTGATTGGCGATCGGCTTGAAAGATGATATCAAAGCAGGATTTGATAGCGGTTGATTAACTGTTGTAGATTGTTTCAGTACTAGTGACTGATAAATGGTAGCAATTTCACAAACAAATTCCTCGGCTTTGTCAATATTCAAACCATATGAATTCGCACAAGAACGTGTGATGGTTTCCTTGTTTTGTTCCGCAACCAGTAATTGGAATATCTCAAAAGCCGGTTTCTCCATTAACAAGTAGTCATTGCAATGGGCAATCCAAACTAAATAGGCATCCTCAAGGCTTGTCCAATGAAAATCCAAAATATCAAATTACCATCCACCTCCTGGATTCTGAGGAGTAGATCCAGCTTGAGCCTGTTTAGGACTGAAAAGAAAAACTGTTGTAGCCGCGGTGAAAGCGGCATATTTTCCTGCCTTTTTCATTGCTTCTTTGCGTGACATTTTTGGAGCAATTGACTTTTGGCTAATCTTCTTGTTGAGTTTATTTTTCATGTGGGCTTTGTTATTTCTTTACCAGGCTACTTTTTTTGTAATGATGTTTTGACCATTTTGTAATGCAAGGATGTAAAACCCTTTGTTTAATTGACCTAAGGAGATAGAATTGGTATACGTGTTGGTTAATTTAGATTCGTAAACGTTTTGTCCTGTGATTGAATAAATTCGCACGGACGTATTTGATGGCACATACCCCAGGACCTGAATCAATTTCTTGGACCTGTCAACGATAATTGCTGGTTCATTTAGCAAGCTTTCTTTTTCTATTCCCAAGGTATTCAGGCTAGTGTGTATAAAGAAGGCTCCTACTCCTATATGGGAATCGGTAATTTGAACGGTGTACTGTTTATTAGATTCATCCAGTTTGGTATAGGTCTTAGCAACAAGATCTTCAAGATAAACTGTGCAGCTTTCGGGTAGGGCATCGTTCTCTGCATGAAAAGTGACAACATCACCAGCGGTGGCATCCAGTCCGATGGGGATTACCAAATCAGTGTATTCCTCAGGCAAGCATTGAATGGCAAAATCTACTCCATTATCCTCGATCAACCTTGAGTACAAAGCGAAATTGGGATTGACCTTAAACATGCCAGCATCAAAAGTTACATCAAGTCCTCGGGTCATGTTTTCGTTGAACGTGATCTGGGTACTGCTTTTGTTTTCTTCACTTTGGGCAACTAGGTTAATACTCGGCCATGGCTCAGGATCTGATTTAAGTACGAATACGGTTCCATGATGTCTGACATCTTGATCGAAACTGAAAGTTCCTCCCCCGGATTTGGATCTAGCAAAAAAACCTTGACCAGGTGAAATACTATTTTGAGATAATGTGCCTCCAGAATTAGAAATGGTCAAGTAAGCCGATGTTGTTGGATCCCAAACATACAAAGCAGCAAAACTGGGATCCAGATTGGAACTATTCAAGCTTAAGAGATTATTTGTGGCATGGCCACTTGTGGTTGCATAATTGGCTGAAGGGTATGGGTTTGCCAGACAATTCCAACCATTTCCCGATCGGGTAATGCTTACTGATACATCGCTGGTGGGAACGGAACCCGTAAAGGAAACTGTACCATTTGCTGACCGAAGGATCTCGTACCCTTTTCCTGAAGTGAAATTACCACTTTGTGATGATTGGTAATACGAATTCCATTGGTCATTGCTTTCATCATAATCAGACATGGCATAATTGGGATTATTATAGGCAAGGCTATTTGATCCACTGGTAAGAAAACTAGAGATAGCCTGCCCACTGACCGGCGCACCAATAACATGCCATTTGTCTACTCCTGTCATATACATGTCATAGGTGATATTCCCAAGACTTCCACCGGAACCCAACATCAAAGAACCAGTACTCGAGGAAGTAGAGGATATTGTAAACGCACCTGAGACGGTTGAGGCCCTGCTCATTGTTACCGCAGAACCGGCAGCAATGCTTGCATCGGTCAATGCCAGGGTGCCGGTGCCAGTCACTGTCTGGGTTGAACTACCATCAAAATTGACTGAACCACTCGTCATGGTGAATAGATTCCCATTAATATCAAAATTCTGGGCCAGATTGAAGACCGCACCCGAAAGCTCGAATGCAAGATTAGTTGCATCAAATTGTGCATGACCATTAATATCAACGGTTCCACCGGACAAGGTGACCATGCCTTCAGCTTGGTTACCATCATTATCACTATTCCAGTTTCCGGCTACAAGAAGCTGTCCACTTGATACAGTAGTATTTCCATCATAGGTACAGAGGTAATCTCCTGAGATATTTAATGTTCCTCCACTTACCGTTAAAAAACTTCCTATAGGTATCGCAGGATCATCACCATTCGTGACATTATTATTGACGTTTAATGTCCCTCCTGAAATCTGTAAAGTGTTTTTGTCCTTTATTACCACCGAGTTAACAGTATAAGTGCCAGATGACAAAATACATGAACTATGGCCGGTTTTTTCGATTACAACATCTTCACCGGTTGAAGGAGTACTTCCCCGAGACCAATTCATTCCATTTGCCCAATCGGTACTCACATCCCCTTCCCAGGTATTAGTAATCTGAGCAGAAACATAAAAAAAGAAGGATAGTAGAAGTAAAACTAGGTAAGTTTTCTTACTAGACATGTTGGTTTAAATTATTAGGTTTAGTTTGCTACTGCTAAAGGTATTAAATAAATTCAACGGTGACTAGTGATTTGATAATTAAAGACCGTCCAGAAATAGAAAATCCTATTACTTTCAGCATTACCTTACCAGGATCTTATGTATTTTTAGTCCTCATAATTTTTAGAACTACAATGAGAATCGTATCTATACTCCTGATGATTGGGTTTGTTATTCCTGCTATCGCTCAAACCGACTGGGAAGACCCAAATATATTTGCCGAGAATAAGGAGCCTGGACGGCCCCACTTCATATCATTTGATGAAGCCGTAGGTGCTATTTCAGGTGACTTTTCCAATTCACCTCACTACCGCTTGTTGAATGATGAATGGAAGTTCAATTGGGTGGACAAACCAGCCGACCGGCTAAGCGACTTTTATTCTTTGCACTACGATGACAGCAACTGGGATCAGATTGCGGTTCCATCAAACTGGGAAATCCAGGGATATGGAATACCCATTTACACCAACGTACGTTACCCTTTCCCAGCTGATCCTCCAAATATTCCGCATGAATATAATCCGGTAGGGTCATATCGATATTGGTTTGACGTACCCAAAGAATGGTTGGGGCGTGAGGTATACATTCATTTTGGGGCGGTGAAATCGGCCATGTATTTGTGGATCAACGGACAAAAAGTAGGGTATAGCCAGGGTTCTAAGCTTCCGGCTGAGTTCAACCTGACCGACCACCTGGTGACTGGAAAAAATTTGCTGGCCCTTGAAGTGTATCGCTGGAGTGATGGTTCATACCTCGAAGATCAGGATTTCTGGCGACTCAGTGGAATTGAACGCGATGTATTCATTTACAGCCGGCCAAAAGTTCACATTGCTGACTTTTTTGCCAAACCCAGCCTGGTTGAGAACTACAAAAACGGTCAGCTCGATTTGGAAGTAGCTGTGGCTAATCTTGATAAGAAAAAAGCGAGAAAACTGAAGCTTGAAGTCCAATTGGTGGATGATGAGGGAAATGAAGTTTTTCCAGAGGCCTTAAGCCATGAACTGGACCTCGATAAGCAAAGTAGGCAACAAGTAAGCTTTGCGCATTTCCTGCTTGATCCGAAACCCTGGAGCGCCGAAACACCTAATTTATATTCCTTGCTATTGACACTTAAGAATAAGCAGGGGGAGATTATCGAAGTGGTTTCTCATAAACTGGGTTTCAGGAATATCGAGATTAAGAACCAACAGCTCTATATCAATGGTGAGTCTGTACTTTTGAAAGGTGTGAATCGACATGAACATGATCCGGTAAGTGGACATGTGGTTTCCAAAGAATCGATGCTGCAAGATATTCTGCTGATGAAACAGCATAACATTAATACCGTACGAACCGCACACTATCCAAATGATCCCTATTGGTACCAGTTGTGTGATGAATACGGCCTGTATGTTGTGGATGAAGCGAACATCGAATCGCATGGAATGGGTTATAGTTATGAGCGTTCCCTGGGTAATAATCCCGACTGGCAGGCCGCCCATTTAGAACGGATGGAGCGCATGATCCTGCGAGATAAGAATCACCCCTCTGTCATCATGTGGTCGATGGGCAATGAAGCAGGTCCGGGTGTGAACTTTACAGCAACTGCAGCACTAACGAAGAAACTGGATCCTTCTCGACCTGTTCATTATGAGCGCTTTAATGAGGTATGCGATGTGGTGAGCGTCATGTACCCCGAAGTGGCCTATGTTGAGAACCAGGGTAGAAGTGAAGATCCACGGCCGTTCTTCTTGTGTGAGTATGCCCACGCCATGGGCAATTCGGTCGGTAACCTGGCTGAATACTGGGAGGTGATCGAAAAGTACCCGAGACTAATAGGCGGTTGCATCTGGGATTGGGTTGACCAGGGTCTCCTCCAGCATGATATCAATGGTAACTCCTGGTATGCCTATGGGGGTGACTTTGGGGATGAACCCAATGATGGTTCATTTTGCCTGAATGGTCTAGTTTTCCCGGATCGAAGTATTCCGCCCAAACTGCTCGAGGTGAAGCGTGTCTATCAATACATTGTGGTTGAACCGGTCGATCTGAGAGCTGGCCACGTGAAGATTACCAATCGCTATGATTTTACTGATTTGAATACTTTGGGCTTGACGTATTCGCTACTTTACAACGGGAAACCGGTCACAACAGTTGATCACCCCCAGGCTTTTTCTTTGGCACCCAACGAGTCGGTGGTTCTTCATCTTGACCTTCCGGATATCCCCGCCCACAGTCCGAATGAATACCACCTGAATCTGTCTTTCCATATTAATGAAGATAAAACCTGGGCTGATGCTGGACATGTGGTGGCAACAGAACAATTCAAAGTACCGGTCACCCGGATGGATAAGCCTTTTATGGATCTCGAGCACATGGATCCGGTCAAATTCATCCGGCAGGAGAATAGTCTCATTGTTACCGGTAATAGATTTCGAATGCATTTTGATCAGCAAACCGGATACTTGCAAAGTTGGCAAAACCAGGGCAAAGAATTATTGGCCCTTGAAAGCACAGCTAATCCCGCACCACAGCTGAATCTGATGCGGGCTCCCACAAATAACGACAAAGAGCTAGCACGTGTAATTGAACAATATGGCTTAGACCAGCTAGCTCCTGACTTGCTCGAAATGACTGTGAACCAGACAAATCAGCAGGCCATTCAAGTTACTACCCAAATCAGATTGAAGGGAAAACAAGGGGCTTACATCGATCACGAATGCACCTATACCATCTTGGGAAATGGTGCCATTCATCTGGCTAACCAGGTGATTCCTATTGGCATCAGTGGAAGCCTTCCCCGAGTAGGTATTCAATTGGTCCTGGATAAACACTTCGAACGCCTGAGCTGGTATGGCAGAGGACCACATGAGAATTATGAAGACAGGTCGACCAGCGCTGATCTGGGGGTGCATAGCTCAACAGTGAGCGAGCAGTATATTCCCTATATTGATCCACAAGAGACCGGCAATAAAGAAGGAGTTCGCTGGGCATATCTCGGACCTGAATCAAGGGGCGTGTTGTTTGTACCTGATGTTCAGATGGCTTTTACCGCCTTGCATCTTACACCTGCCGATTTGGCCCATGCCGCCCATACCCATGAGTTGAATCACCGAGACGAAGTCGTTGTCACCATTGATCATCGAAATGCCGGGCTAGGTAATGCATCCTGTGGTCCGGGAACCCTTGAAAAGTATAAAATTGCTCCTGAGGCCGCAGCTTTCGGATGTGTGATCATGCCCATTGGTAGTGATGACGAAAAGCGAAGTGCCCTGACTCAACGAGTCCCAGTAGCATCCATGCCTCTGATTACAAGAGACAAAGAAGGTTTCGTACGAATATCGGGTGGTGGAATTCTCGAAGATATCCGCTTTACCCTCGATGGTTCAAACCCGCACGCAGAAAGCGAGCCCTTTTTGGGTGACTTTATCCACTGGCGGCCCGGTCTGGTTAAGGCCAAGCATTTTGGTGAAGGCCTTATTCCCAGTGCAATTTCAACCTACCGGATGGGATTGTCAACCGGAGCCTGGGAAGTAAAAGATTTTAGCAATCAGTATCCTGGTGAGGAGGCTGAACGAGCCATTGACGGAAATCCCAACACACACTGGCATTCTGATTGGTCAGATCAACAATTTAGTCATCCCCACTATCTGGTCATCGATATGAGCCGCGAGCTGATGATCACGGCCTTTTTGTACACGCCCAGGCAAGGGATGTCCAATGGCCGGGTAGGAGAATTCGAAGTATATTTCAGTCTTGATGGCCAGACCTGGGGAGAGCCAGTTATCGTGGCCAGAGCTGAAGACAATGCAAACAAAATTCGAATTCAATTACCCGATCCGATTGAAGCAAGGTTTATGAAGTTTGTTGCCCTTACTGAAGTGAAAGGTCAGTTTTATAGCTCGGTTGGGGAGTTGGAGGTGGAGGTGGAGTGAAATTGCTGATCCACCCCAAACCCCAAATTTCTTTACCTTAGATAGCTTAAAGTGTTGTGACCTATGAAAAAGTTTTTGAGAGGCCTACTCATTATTCTCGTTGTTGTCCTTGTCGGATTAGGAATTCGCTGGATGTATTACACTGTCATCCAAAAAGCCACAAGTGACAAGCTGCAAGCAACAAGTTTTAAACAAAAGTCTGTCTCCGGGATTTTCCCTCACCTGGCTGTGTTCAATGAAAATCATGCCAAGGAAAAGCCGGGCGAAACCGGTCTAGGTGCGGTGGTACCCTGGGGAGATAAACTCTATGCCATTACCTATTCAGCACATAAACCAAAAGGATCAAGTGATAAACTGTACGTAATTGATAGCAAACTGCGCAGCAAAACACATCCACTAAGCGTAGGGGGTACTCCGGCTAACCGGATGATACATAAAGAATCGAGGCAACTGATCATTGGGCCTTATTTCATCAAGGAAGATGGTGAAATCAGAGTAATCCCACCTGACTCAATGCCGGGACGACTTACGGCCACTGCTCGTCACCTGACTGATCCAGCAAACAAGGTGTATTTCTTTACCATGGAAGAGGGTTTGTATGAAGTCGATGTATATTCACTGGAGGTAACTCCTTTGTTTACTGACGGCAATATGATGAATCCACCTGATGTAGCTGGTCCTTTACTACCAGGCTATCATGGAAAGGGGGCCTATACCAGTCAAGACCGCCTGGTTGTGGCCAACAATGGAGAATATAAATGGCAATCTACCAGTGAATCGGGCTGCCTGGCTGAGTTCGATGGGACCAATTGGAAAGTAATTGAACGAAAACAGTTCACTGAAGTGACCGGTCCAGGTGGATTGTTCGGTAATGAGAATGACGATGGTCCCATTTGGTCAACAGGATGGGACCACAAATCGCTCATACTGAAGGTCAGGGAGAACGGACAATGGTTTACCTACCGGATGCCCAAAGCCAGTTTTACCTATGACGGCCGGCACGGTTGGCACACCGAGTGGCCCCGCATACGGGATATTGGAGGAGGGCGCCAGCTCATGACTATGCATGGGATGTTTTGGGATTTCCCACCTGATTTTTCACCGGGCAATACTCAGGGCATCAGACCGCTATCAAGCTATCTGAAAATCATACCCGATTTCTGCCAATGGCAAGGTTATGTGGTCATGGCCTGTGATGATGTTTCGGTCTTTGATAACGCCCTCGTTGGCCAACCCCAATCAAATTTCTGGTTTGTCAACCGGGATGAACTCAACAGTTATGGTCCAAGAAATGCTTCTGGAGGCCTATGGCTTAACGAAGCTGTTCGGGCCTTTCAAAACTCTGAACCCTTTTTAGTTGGCGGTTTTGACCAGGCCATGGTGATCATAGATGGTCATGGTGAAACCGGATTTACGATTCAGGTTGAGGAACAGAGCAGTGGTTCGCAGAATTGGAATTCGGTGGATCGCTTTGTCATCGATCAGGAAGAAACCTACACTCAAGTTCTAACCTTGCGATCAGACCAAGAATGGCTGCGGTTTTCATCAGACCAGGATTTGACCAAGCTCAGCATATACCTGCATCTAACCCAGTCGGATGGTCAGCCCAAGGATCCTGCCATCTTTGAATCTATGAGCCGGATCGGAGAATCTGAGCTGAAAACCGGATGGCTACGTCCTGATGGTGAGAGCGGTGACCTGCTGATTTTCGGAAGCAAAACGGAATACTTTTATCGCCTAAACGAAAAGTTACAATACAATTATCAGGCGCACAACGAAACCAGTCTCGAGATTCGAAACCAATTGATTTCGAATCAAAGTCGTATTCGCTATGATTCTGCATCGGTTATTTACATTGATCCACAAGGCATGCGCTGGAGATTGCCCTGGGGTACCGGAGGTTACGATCCGTGGTTTAGCCGCTTTCCTCATCGTAAGGTCAGGGAGGTCGCAACCGAAAGAAGCTTGTTGAATGCCGGTGGCATCTTCTATGAATTACCACGCGAAATTTCTGGAGGCATACAGCGGGTGAAGCCCATTGCCACGCATAATTGCATGATCATGGACTTTTGCGGTTGGCGTGGCCTTATGGTTATGAGTGGTACGCGTCCAGGCACACAGAACAGCGAAAACTATTACTTTGATAAACGAATCGGTGCTGGTCTTTGGGTGGGCACGATTGATGACCTTTGGAATTTCGAAGCACCCAACGGTATGGGTGGGATGTGGAACTACGATTACGTAAATGCTGATCATTTCTCTGATCCTTATCTCATGTATGGTTTCAAGAATAAATCACTATTCCTAGATCACAATTCCGACAAGAATGTGACTTTCGATGTTGAGATAGATTTTTATGGAAATGGAGAATTCAGCCCCTTCCGGTCTGTAGAGGTCAATTCGGGCGATAGCTACACACTCGAATTTGAAGCCGGATTTGTAGCCCATTGGATTCGAGTAAAAACGAACACAGATTGCCAGGCCACGGCTTGGTTAACGTATTACTAAATAGGACTCTAGGCTTGAAAATAAGGCTTTCATGATTGATTGGTTACTTGACTCTGACGTATCGATCCAGTATCAGGTTCATCGCGACCTGTTGGATGAAAATTGCCTCGATTTGCGGGCACAAATTGCCACCGAAGGGTGGGGGAAACAGTTACTTGACGCCCGATTACCCAATGGGCACTGGGGATTTCGTTATTATCAGCCCAAGTGGATCAGCTCTCATTATACCCTGCTAGACCTCCGCAATTTGTGTTTGCCACAGGACAATGAAATTGCCCGGGATGCCATGAGCATGATCCTCCGCGATGAGAAGGGCATTGACGGTGGCATCAATCCAGCTGGTTCAGTTCGGTACAGTGATGTTTGCATGAATGGAATGATGCTCAATGTGGCTGCCTGGTTTAGGATGGATGAAAAAAAGCTACATACAGTAATTGATTACATGCTTTCTCAAACCCTACCGGATGGCGGCTTTAACTGCCAGTTGAATCGCTCAGGAGCCAAACACAGCTCACTACACTCAACTATTTCTGTATTGGAAGGCTTTTGTGAATATCGATTGCAAGGCTATCAATACCGGATAGATGAAATCATAAAGGCCGAGCAGCTTGCCCAGGAATTCATTTTGATACATCGGCTATATAAATCTGATAAAACTGGCGGGATAATCCATCCCCGCTTTCTTCGCATGCCCTATCCATCCAGATGGTACTACGATATTTTGCGTGCAATGGATTATTTTGCACATGCGGGTGCGGCCTATGATGAACGCATGCAGGATGCGATAGATGTTATCATCAGCAAGCAAACTAAAGAAGGCAAATGGAAAGTTAATGGAGGTTATGCTGGGCAGGTGCATTTTCACATGGAAAAGGCCGGGCAGGTAAGCCGGTGGAATACCTTACGGGCAATGCGGGTTCTGCGGTTATTTGACCGCGATGCATGATGACCCAATGGATTTTCCTCTTTCGTCTCTCGATTTGAGTCGTCGCGTCGGTGATAATCTCCTCAAAAAGGCACTTCCATCGTAAGCGACATCTTTTTCGAGGAGACAATCTCCTCCGCTCGCCTCTCGTATTTCGCATAGTCTACTTGATGAGAAACTTAATATGTCTTATGATCTGCTTGTCTTGTTTTTGCCAATGGGTATAATGTTCCCAGGCTTCTCGACTACAACTAATCCTCATCTTCCTCGACCGCAACGAGATATTTTAGTCAAATTGGTTTATTGATATAGATGCAAAACATGCAGGGAATGGAAAAACGTAGGGGCACCATGTTTGACGCCCGTGAATCATGGCGCGTAATAATTTCATGTCACCTATATTTTGATCACAGTTCCATCCCATTTTTTACGCGATCCATCACAAATGTTTTTGAGGATACCGTATAGTTTCTTTCTTCGCTTGAAACCGATTTACAAGACCATGAAAAGAATTATAATTCCTTTACTCATTGTAATTTATGCTACAGGTGCTTTTTCTCAGGAAACAACAATTTCTGGTAGGGTATTGAACAAGATAGGGTACAAGTTGAAGTTGGTTATTTTGGACTTTGATGATCATCAGTTGAAGGGCTATGAGGATAAGCAATATAAGGGTACAAAAACAGTGGAGGCAGATATTGGTGAGGATAGTTTGTATCAGATAGTCACTGATTTGATCAGTCGGGAGTATACATCCTGTAAACTGGTTATTGGCCGACGAGAGCTGCCGATCTTACTTTCCCCGGGAGATAGTCTGCAATTGGATGTCGATTATTGG
>CAYUGX010000077.1:0-738 GCA_964444375.1 uncultured Porphyromonadaceae bacterium
AGGAGGTACACAAAGGGTCGATTAAGAAATTACTGATTCTGGAATCCTTGCCCAAACCAATCAATTTCACAGGTGGTAATGAGCCACTGAGTTATTCAGGAACCTTTACACTGGAAAGGATTTATGGAACAGTTCCTGTAGAGAAAGATGGTTCTGCCCACTTTACCCTGCCTGCCATGCGGAGCTTTTTCTTTGTTGCCCTGGATGAAGAAGACCGGACAGTTCAACGAATGAAAAGCTTTACGTCGGTAATGCCAGGTGAAGTAACTACCTGTATCGGTTGTCATGAACACCGTACCCAATCGCCTGCAAACAGTGTATTTCCATTAGCGGCCAAACGGAAGCCCAGTACACCCAAAACAGTGGAGAATATTCCTGAGGTGATTGATTTCCCCAGAGATATTCAACCGATACTTGATGCTCATTGTGTGCGCTGTCATCATCCTGATAACCGTTCTGGTAACTTATTACTAACAGGCCACAGAGGACCGGTATATTCCCACTCCTACTTTAGTATATTGAGTCGGAATTTGGTGAATGATGGGAGAAATCAACATCAGCCCTTGAATCTGCCAGGGCAGGTGGGAGATGTAAAGAGCCGGCTGGTATTGCTCATAGAGAACGGCCATGGTGAGGTAAAACTCAGTGATGAGGAAATGCGTCTGATCCGATACTGGATCAATACAGGAGCTGCTTACCCAGGAACTTATGGTGCACTTGGATCAGGAATGATCGGAC
>CAYUGX010000077.1:748-15813 GCA_964444375.1 uncultured Porphyromonadaceae bacterium
GTATGCTAAGGAATGTTGCCGACAGAGAACCCGTGGAAAATAGATTGTGGGATGAGGCAAGGGAAGTGATCCAAAAAAACTGCAAAGACTGTCATAAGGAGCTCATGAATGATATCTGTGATGAAAGAAACCTGACCTGGTGGAATAGCCGAAATGAGTTGATGAATAATCCCAGCAGTAGGTCACACTATGAGGAGAAAATACGTTTTTCACGTCACATCCTGTATGATTTGACAGAAACGAGTCAGTCGACCTTGCTTTTGGCCCCATTGGGTCAGAAAAATGGCGGTTACGGACAATGTAAAAATCGGCAGGGAAAACCGATTTTCAATTCGACCGAGGACAAGCAGTACCAAATTCTACTTCAGGCAATTGAGCACACAAAACACTACCTCGACTCTGTAAAACGATTTGATATGGAAGGTTTTGTCGTACGCCCCGAATACTTTCGCGAAATGAAGCGCTTTGGTATCCTGGATCAGGATACAGAGATTCAGGAGGTTGACCCATACAAAACGGATAGCTTATACTGGGAAGCGAACGGAAAATAGCGCTGTCATATATTCCAGTTCCCTCTGTATGTATAGGATTTCAGTTTATTAGCTGTTCTAGTGTTGAATTTTTCTTTGTTAGGATCCCAAACGAGTGCTTCGCCTAATTCTTCAGCAATATTCGCCATGTTGCAAATTGTTGCTGTCCGATGTCCGATTTCAGGATGGCAAATGGGTTGTTTTCTTGACCGCATGCAATCGATCCAATCTTTGTAGTGGTTTTCAGAATGGTATACAAAACCCGTTTTTTCTTCCAGTTCGACATCAATTAGTTCATCACAGGTTTTCATCCACCAGCGTCCGGCGGCCACCCAGCCCTCAGTTCCTTCAAACATAATGGACATGCCACCCATGCCAAAACTTTCTTTCTTCATGATCACTCCGTTCTCGTATTTGAAGGTTAATGAATCAGCCTCACCAGAGTTTGCCGGGATCACTTCAATGGGGCCCGAATGATCCATATCCATTGCCCATTGGGCTATATCGTACATGTGTGCACCCAGGTCAGCAATTCCACCTCCACCCCATTCTTTGTATTTTCTCCAGGCTGGGAAGGCTCGAACTGAAACATCAGGGCATAGCAACTGGTTGTAATCATGGTATTCTGACGGACCCATCCACATGTCCCAATCCATGTAATCAGGAGGTGTAACGGTTTTCAGGTCGAAAGGTACTGGGAAATTGTCGCCGCTCATTTCTTTGATGACTTTTAGCTCACCGATGTATCCATTACGTACATAGTTCACCGCTGCTCTAAATGAGGGATCGGAACGCTGCTGACTGCCCACTTGCACGATTCGCTCATATTTTTTTGCTGCATGAACGATGGCCTGGCCTTCCTCAATGGTGTGGGTGACCGGTTTTTCAACATAGACATCCTTCCCCTTTTTTATGGCCATCACAGTCATGATCCCATGCCAGTGGTCTGGGGTTGCCACAACAATTCCATCCAAGTCTGGTCTATCTAATAGTTCACGAAAGTCTTTATAGGTTGTGCAGGCAGGTTCTCCACTCCCATAATGATTGTTGATGATGGAAGAAGTTGCCTCAAGTCTTTTATCATCTATGTCGCATATCGCCAAAATCTTCACCCTCGGGATTCTGAAAAACTCGTTGCACAATTGCCTGGCACGCATGCCCAAGCCGATGATGCCCAGGTTAATGGTATCATTTGGCCCGGGTACGGTCATTTTCCGTTTACTAAGACCATCGGGATTGCAGGAGTATAAGGATAAGCCAACCAGGCTTCCTGATGCAAGGATGGTTGAGTTTTTGATAAAGTCTTTTCTTTTCATAAAATTAGTTTGAGTTTGGTTCCAATAAAGTATAGTGGCCATGGATACACAACCATTTACCCTTTTCTCTCACAAAGATACGGGTAGATTTTCCACGAGATGAGAAAGCTTCTCCATTGGTGGTGCCATGATCTTTCCAATAATAGGTGATCCAGGCTACATCACCATTCACTGTTACCCTTGGATCTTCCATTTCAGTATGGATGTTTTTCGAGCTCTTGATCCAATTGGCGGTTCCAGTTACTTCGGCTTCTTTACCAATTAAAAGAGTAGGATCTGTTTCACCAAACTGAGTGAAGTTTGGATGTACAAAGCTTGCATATAGTTCAAGGTCTTCATTTTCAATAGCCGCCCACATATCTACCAGTGTTGATTTTATTTCTTCTACAATCTCACTATGATCCGGTTGTTCTTCTCTCGTCTTGCAGGTTACCAACAATAAAATCAGAGGGAGTAATGATAATATGTTTTTTAGATTCGATGCTTTCATAGTTTAATAGGGTATTAATCATAGTAATTGGTTTAATTCTCTTTTATGACTTGAACTGGTCCTATCAATCCTGCCGGGAGTGGTTCAGTATAATTAAAACCCCGTAAAGCTTGGGGAATGGAAAAGGTGTATTTACCTGCCGGGAATTCCTGGCCACCCAGCAGACCATTCTTAAACTGGATCATTTTAACTGGTTCTTCTTTCTCTATTTGATCGCCAAGCAGCCGGTTAATCCAACGATTGGCCACGTCAATTTCAATGGTATTTTCTCCCACCCGGATGGCTTCGCTTATATCGATCCTCCAGGGTGCAGTCCAAACTACTCCCAAATCTATTCCATTGATGGTCACTCGCGCCATGTCATGAACCACACCCAGGTCAAGAGAATAATCATCTTTGGTCAATTCGTTTAGCGTAATGGTGCTACTGTAGGTAGCGATGCCGGAGTAATATTTGATTCCGGATGATTCGTGTGTGGTCCAGTCTTGCAAGGATTCAAACACGATATGTTCTGGACCTCCAAATGTTGGATCAAATTTAACATCCCATGGGCCATTTATTTGGTGCACGAGCCTAGGTTCTGGGTTCTGGGTTTTAGGTTTTGGGTTCTTGGTTTTGGGTGTTGGGAGCTGGGTGTTGAAGACTACGAAGAAACTTTCGTGTGGGTGAAATTCCATTGGGATGACGGTTTGGTTGTCGACGATGCTGTATTGAGTGATTTTTATCGTCTTGCCATTAATCGGAATCCATAGTTCTGGTTTTCCCAGTGCACGGAATGTACATTCGATTTTTTGGCTTTGGTCGGTTCTGTTGGCTACAAAATAGATGTCTCTCTTGTCATCTTTTCGGTGCCCATAGCGGATGGCGTTATTTGTACTGCTAAAGTCACTGCGAATACCATTGTTTTTAAGTTCTGTTATGGTGGCTTCGTAGGTCGGATATAGCGTGCTATCTGAGTATTGAACCGATAATTCTCCGCCCCAATAAACCGTTCCACTGCCGTAGGTGTTTTTAGTGATCTCTTGTGGGATTTCCAAGCTACCCCAAAGTTTTTTGGCCAGTTCGGCGACTTCATCATCACACTCAGGATATCCACTCAGACTGGGAGACTGGAGGGGAGGAGAACCGATGATATGTGCTCCGTTTTCGACCAATTCTGTAATTTTCTTCAGCAGTTCTGGCGTCATGGTTCGCATGGATGGCAGGACCAAGATCTCGTAGGATGTTGCACCGGGAAAACTGATTTTACCGTCAATGACTTCAGCGCGATCCAGCAATTGAATGGGTGAACAGCCATCGAAACCAAATCCTTTCTTATCTGGTATCCAACCATTCTCTTCAAGTGCATCTGGCGGGGGAGTAAATACCATAGGCGCACCTTCAGGTGTGAGATACAGGATGTCTGAAACGGCCTGTCCTTGTTGCATCATATGAGAACTACGGCTAATGTAGATGTGATAATCTGTGACCAGGGGCCACCAACTTTGCCCCCGATCCCAATGGATACCAATAGAACCCATGCTCATGCCCGGACGTAAACTGTCGCCTAGTGGTTTATGTGCAAATGTATGATAGCAAAAGCGGTTTACACCCATAGCCAGTGCCCAGTCGCTCTGGTCTTTCATTGATCCAGGATATTGGAGCCATCTTTCGGTATAGTTTGCTGTAAAAACTTCAGCACCTACTACTGGCCGTCCACTAAGATGGGAAATTGAGGTGGCTTCAATCACGGCATAAGCAGTTGGGAAACCATAGCCCTCACTCCAAAACTCAGCCATGATCACATCGGCGTAAGATCCCAGGTCAATATCACCTGCCGGATTCATATCGTAGGGTTCGATAGTGAGCTCAAAACCATTCTTGTGAGCATAGTCTCGTCCTACAGCCGCGTGATTCTCAAGGAGTATTTCCTGACAGGTTTTACGCCAGTCCCACAAAAAGCGCTCAGACAATTCAAGTGAGTGAATTGCCCGACCCGTGAAAGTGATCAGGCAGGGTTCAGGATCGTAGCCCCTTCTTTCTTTGAACTCTTCCACTATACCAGTGGTCCAGTTTTGTGCACCACTTTCCCAACTGTCCATATGAAAGCCAGTCCAACCTACACCCTCCATTCGGGGAGCTGTTTTTTCCATTAAAATATCGGTGTAGTTTTTCAAATGATTCAAGAATGCTTCACCGTTGAGTTTATTGCATTCTAATCCGATCACTGGCTCCGGTGATGGCCGGGTACTGGCTCCGGTTACCCGAAGACCCATCCGAATGATGGTCCAATCACCTTCAGGGGCATCCCATACCAGTCGACCACTTTCATCGAGGCAATCGCCCAGATTAATCATTTGATCCTTCACAAGAATCTCGTCCAGATTGGACTCATCATACTGTGACAGAGCAGGTAGGTGTGGCTTAACATTTGGTTTGGATGAATACGGATCACGTTCATACAAAGCCTTTTCGTTGATATCCGGTAGGAGAGGCAAAACAGTAGCCGGTATCGCATATACATATTTGTCTTGATAAAAGGGGTCTTTATGGGTATGCCAGATAGTGCTGCGTTGAGCTGGAATTGGAAGCTGTACTGAGATGTTTTGACCTCCCCTTACTTGCAGTTCGGAGAATACCAGGTGGTGCATGGCTTCTTCAGCGGTCACCCAGGGTCCGCCACTTCCGCACCATCCCGGACCGGCACCCATCAGGATGCGCATGCCTAAGCGCTCAGTTTCACGCACAGCATGAACAAAACAATCCTGCCATTCTTCACTCATGAAATCAATGGGACCACGAGGGACACCTATTCCAACCTCAAGGAAAATGACATGGTTAATACCCACCGCTTTCATCGATTCAAGGTCTTTGGTCATTTCATCTTTCGATAGATTTCCATCCATGAAGTACCAGTACACTCCCGGTTTAGCACTCTCTGGTGGTGATTGAAATTCACTCTTCAGTGGATCTTTGATACGGCATTGCGACATAAGCAGAACAACAGTGCTTAGGCACATGATTGAAAGTAAAAACCGAATTGAAGTGGAGCTTTGCATGGCTATTTGATTATAGTTAGGTCTTCTTTTTTCTTTTGAGGAGTTACTGAAATATGGCTTATTTCACCTGTTTTAAAAGTAGCTTTTACCTGGGTATTATATGGTGCATTCAACTTGAAATCGACATCCCAGGTTTTTGGCCAGGCAGGGAATAGAAAGAGATCATCCCCGTCGTATTGCAGCAGCATTCTCTGGAGCGCAATCATGGCAACAGAACCATGGTCCTGATCAGGGATCCAGTCATAATTTGGTCCCCACATGACTGGGAAGCGATAGTGATTATTGCTTGTATTGAAATTTTGGGCAGTCAATTCGGCTGCCTCATTTGACAAACCTAAGTAGGCTGCTTTAATGGCATTTTGCTGCCATCCGCCTGTATGCTTGATGGCGCGTTGATCAAAGGTTCTCTTGGCCAATTCTAGGTGGTCTTTTCCGATCCCAAATCGCCGGTAAGGAAATATCGCATAGAGCTCAGGATTCTCCACATTCTGTTTGCCGCTGTAACTATCGGCAGGGGCTAACAAGGTTTTTCCATCTACTTCCCGGGTAGGGATTTCGGGTAACTCATTGATCAGTCTACTATATTGTTGGCGCTGTGCTGGGGTGAGCAAGGATTCAGGCAAGCGCAATAATTCTGAACAGACTTTGTTAATTCCCACAATCTCTGGCAAGGGATTAACAGCAGAATTGTAGGTTTCTAGTGCCATGGCAGGTTCAAGCCATATTTTACCCTGATCATCGCGTTCCCAATGCTGATCAAAAAATGTGATTATTTCGGTAACCACCGGCAGAATGGCTTCTTTCAGAGTCTGATCATCTTTGGTGAAAGCATAATAGTCTAACATCATCAGTGACAGTTCAAGTCCCCCCTGCCAATAATAGCGGATATACAGGTTTTTAGTCATACCAAGTGGCAGATCAGTTCGGTCCCATCCATAATTTGATTCAGCATACGTACCCCAATGCCGCATTGTTTCTGGGTAGAAAGCACCTTCATGCTGGTAGTATTTCTGGGTAGCCAGGCGTCTGATTTCCAAAGCATCTTTGTACATCTTGAACAGGGGCAACATCAGGTCAAAATCACCCGCTTCCAGCATTGACCAATAGGGCAAACGGGTGTTTTGCCACCAGTATGGTCCTCCCCATTGGCGATAATCGGCATCAAAACCATTGTATTTTCCGGGCAGGTTTTTCGTATCAACTGTGAAGATTGAACCGTTGAACTTAATGGGTGATTCTCCACGACCAGCACAGGCGTTTATATAGCGTTGCAAGGCATATCCCCGAGAAACATTGAATACTTTGTCTTTTTCTTCTGCATCATCAGTGGAAACATGAATATAGCTTCTGTTCCAGAATGATTTCCACCAAGTAGTATGCTTCTTAAGCCTTTCTGCTTTGGATTTGGTTTCGATTCGCTGAGCGAGTTGCGTGATTTGTTGGGAATAATCCTCCACACTTCCGGTTTGATTTGTAAAGGCATAGGCTGAAATTGAAAACTGCTTCAGAGGAGCTGTCGTTTGTAAGGATTGCAGATCTGTTTTTATCATTTGGGCAGATCGCAGGTAACTGCCAAAAGTGTTGTGAAGCAAGGGATCATTATGGTTATTTGTAAAATCTTCAAGCCCTTGCAAGCTTAGATTGTCCTCCCAGATTGAGTATTTGTTACGGTGCATGCACAATACTCCATCATCCAGGTTGATCAGTGTATCCGGATGTACCCAGGCTTCACGCAATCCATAAGCCGAATGCAATTCTGCATCTTTCAATTCTCTCAGCTCAGTTCTCCAGGGTTCTGAACTCACCTTGGCCATGATTGGAATCTGGCTTTTTATATCTATTTCGACTACCGGATCATGGGCATCGACCCAAATAGCCAGGCTGATTTTCTGGTTCTGTTCTCCAGCATCAATCTGAATGACACCATCATCAAGAACCAGCTCTTGCCTATAAGGGTTACCTGTTTTAAAGGGATTGGGTGATAACGCAATTCGGATCTTACCCAGCTTCAACAGACGGGCATTTTCGCTCCATGCATCTGTTTTGGACAAATAGAATACCAGATCTCCATGTTCCTCGACCCACAGGTTGATCCCAATGTCGCCGTTGCCAGCTGGCATCGATCCCATAGAATTTGTAGATGGACTCTCCCAAACGACGTTATATGTACTCAAATAGTCTGATACTTTCTGTTCTTCAAGAGCCTCGTCAATAAATTGAAGTGATTGATTGGCCATGAGTTGATATCCGGTAGGTAACCAATGAAAACGATCGAGTTTGGCCAGGTGCAATTGATTAACCACCAACCCGTAGAGATCATTTATTTCAATTTCATGCCTTTGCATCACCTCCGCGGCCTGTTTATTACGTCTGGCAATGGTGGGATTAATTTCTTTGTTCAGTTCAGCTTTTCCTTGTTCAGTAACAGGCGTAATACTTGCCCAGATCAGGTTCGCGTTTTTTGCATTTTCTTGCAAGGTGTTTACATATTTCTCCAGCAGCGGGACATAATCCTCCTTTTTGATCCTGCCTTCAGGCCAACCATGCAGGCCAATATTGAATTGGATGACATCATATTGCTGTGAGGTTACGACTTGCTTCAGATCGGCAAACAGAAATTCACTGTTGAGGTGTTTTGGTGTCAGCCAATAATCCACATCGGCTATTCCTTTAAGACTGTCTATCACATGGTTTTTGAATCCATTCATGACCGAGTTGCCGATCAGCAAGACTTTTTGCCGATCCGCTTGCTGGTCTTTAGCCGGGTAAAATTGCCACGGACCGCCTTCGGAATGTAGTCCAAGCTGTTCGTCGGTGGGTATTGTAAGGGGTAAATCAAGCCAGGCTAAACCCACATTTCTTTTCATATGACTGATGCTTTCACCACCCGGTGCATCATAGAATAGGGCCAGCCGGTCACCAACTTGTACCACTGATGGTAATCCGATGCATTTTTTCGACCAGCTACAGTTTTCACCATCCAGCACAATAGCTTTTTTTTTCGAATCCCATGAATTAAGATCCTTACTCCAGTAAACCCAGATGGCATCTGTATATTCCTTTCCATCCTCAATACCAATGTGATTGGTAAAAAGGAACCAGGTTTTATTGTTTTCTTCGTAATACAGAGATGAATTCTCAACTTGCTCTTCAATGGGCACAAGGGGTAGTGAATCAACCGTCCACGAACCATCAAGATCTTTAGTTCTGGCAATACCCAGGGTGCGCTGTACGCAGGGATTTTCGGATTTTCGAGTTGTGGAACTGAAGAACTGGAGATACTCATCGCCGACCTGAACAACATGGCCCGGACTAGCAGTTAAGGAATAATACGTATCAGCCTTTGGACGAAAGGGAAGCACCTCTTTCTGCTTGATCCATGGACCCGAGGGACTGTTACTTTTCGCCTTTAGTGTGAGATATGGAAATGAGGGTATCAAATCGGGAGCCGGTGATACATTTGGAGTCCCCAGATAAAAAAGGTGCCATTGATTACTCTCCCGGAAGGTGACCCCGTAAGCAGCAGATTTTGAATCGTCTTCCCCGGGTTGCCCAAAATCCAGGATGGGGCCTTTTTTCTCCCAGGTTACCAGGTCTTTGCTGATTGCCAGGGCGCTCAGCCATCCTTTTGGCCCCGCTGCATCATAGTGCATGTAATACCTTCCATTGGCTTCAAATACCCACACGTCGCGTGCTCCCAGGATATCGCATTTTTCAGGACCGTCACCATACCTGAGCACAATGCCATAGTCTTTGACATCCATTCGTAGTGTTGCTTCCGGACGTCCATCACTGTACTTCTGAGCAATTGCTGTAAAACTGAATGCTATTCCAAATAGTGCAAGTAACGCTACCTTTTTTTTCATCCCTTTTTGTATTTGTAAGCTCTAGTCAAACTGGGGGATCTCCATTGAGATTCCACCCTTTAAAGCAGATTCATGCGCAATTACTCCGGGTACAGTATACGCGAGTGCTTCATGAATATTAACTGTTGGTTCTCTTTCATTCAAACAGGCATCAATAAATTCATGCGTAATAAATGAATGTGATCCATGGTGACCGCTTCCGTGTCTAAGTGGTTCAGGTAGGAGGTCGGTTTCCCACCATTTAGGCTGATCGTATTGCTGCTTTCTGGGTACTGATTGTACGAAACCGGCATCGTCTTTTCCCAGATCGCTGCTTGAATTGATAATGATGGATTCGCTTCCAATTGGATTTGGTGTATAAAAACTCATTTTGTCTCCAATCCACTGTGCCCGTTCACAGCCCATATGGGCACCTTTCCACCACACGTTTACTCGAAAACTATTCCCGCGGTTTGTAATAAACATAGCCGATTCGTTCCAGAAAGGATTCTGGTATGCATTGTCTTGTAATATGGGATCATCATCTCCCCAACCATTACAGGTGACCTGGGTTAAACGTTCTCCCGTCACACTAATCAGGTGGGCAGTACAATGAGTTGGATAATGCATGGGGGCCATCCCATGTCGCCAGGTGCGTTTACCATTTTCAAAATAAAGCTCTTCCAGTCCATCATGCTGGTATTCAGATTCGCAGTAGTATAAGTCGCCAAATTTCCCTTCTGCGTAGAATTTCCTTGCTGAAATGGTAAACTGCTGGTAATAACTGGTTTCAGCCATCATATAGATCAATCCTGATTTTTTGACCGCTTTGTATAATGTTTCAGCTTCGGCAATGGATCCATAGATCGCTGGGACAGCACAAAGTACATGTTTACCGTGTTTCAGGCATTCAAGTACATGTTTCACATGGTTTGGTCCCTCGGTGAAAACCGCTACTGCATCGATCATTTTGTCCTGTACCATTTCCTCCAGGGAGTTATATGATTTCGAACATGAGTAGGTATTCATCAGGGCTTGCCGACGTTCTGGCCTTAAATCACTCACTGCTTCAACTATACAATTGGGATGTTCATGAAACTGAAAAGAACAACCAAAACCTCCTCCAACTATTCCAACCCGCAGCTTTTTAGCTGAGGGCGACCAGGCTAAAGCTTGATTTAACGGAAGAGTCATTCCTAATGCTGCAATACTTCCTGTTTTCATGAAATTGCGACGAGAATAGTTTTGCTTCATCTGGTGTTTAAGTTTCATAACTTATTGAGTTTGGATGTAATGAGGTAAGTACCCGATTGTACTTCATATACACTGAAGTTACCATCTTGTCGGAGAAATGTCATGTGTTCTGTCATATCCAATCCTTTTCCACTTTCCCTGATATCTTTTCCCGGAATATGAACGATTGCTGTACTGTTGGGGGGTATGGCTATTTGCCACTCAAACAAATCAGTATTCGCTTTCCAGTTACTGATGATTTCACCATAAGGCGATTCATAGCTGCATTCAACCCAGTTGACACTTTTGACTAATCCTGGTTGAAGAATTACATTTTTGAAACCAGGATTTTTGGGATCCCATTGAATTCCTGCCAATCCTTTATAAAACCATCCTCCGATGTAAGGAAAACAGGAGTGGATTTGAGAATAATAACCATTCCATTGCTCCCAGCATGTTGTGGCCCCTTTTTCAATCATATATCCCCATCCTGGATAGGTTCTCTTATTGACAAATACATCGATCAGGTCATTTCTGCCTATTTCCAGAAGATAATCGGTCATGATCTGTGTGCCAATCATCCCTGTATTCAAATGGCCCTGATCCTTTATCAGAAGAGTTTTTTCAAATTTCTCAAATACTGCATCCCTTAGATTTTCAGTAGTCACACCAGTTTTTAGAGGAAAGATCAAATAGGGCTGCTCCCCATTGGCGTAGCTTGAATCTTGCGGATTATACCAGATTTCATGAACTTTTTTTTGTGCTGTGCTTGCTGCCTCAATAAATGATTCAAGATCTTCGGAGTGCTCCAGCAAAGCGGCAACTTCCTGCATGACCTGCAGTAGGTAGATGCGATAGCAATTATTGAAAAATCGCCGTGAATTGTCATCCACCCATTCCTGTTTATCCATTCCTCTTCGAGGCGGTACCCAATCGCCCAGGTTGGGCCATTTTTCGCCCGGGAAGATGTCCTGAAGGATGTTGTTCTCACAATGTGAATCCAAATACTCAAGGTATTTCTTCATAAAAGGATAACCATCCCTGAGGAGTCTGATATCCCCCGAGAATTGATAGTTTTTCCAGGGTACAATGATGCACATGGCTCCCCAGGCTGGACCTCCTCCGGTATCGTGGGGACATGGGGCAGTAAAAGGTACAAAACCATTCGGACCTTGCTCATCCCACCAGTTTTGCGACCATTTGCTGTAAAGAGAGACAGTATTAAAATTATACAGGCCAAGATCCATGATGGTTTGGCCATCCCCGTATCCCAATCTTTCGCGGTGTGGACAATCTACCGTTTGCCCACCCAGGTTTAAACACCGATAGGTCCATTTTACCATCTGGTGTATAGAATTGAAAAGCTCATTCGAACAAGTAAAATCTCCAGTTTCGTCTACCTGCGTCTCAATGCAGACGGCTTTTATATCCGCTTTATCCGGCAGGTAGCCAAGTCCTTCAATCAGCACATAGCGGAAAGCATGGTAGTTAAATCTATTGTTGAAATACTCTTTTTCAGCTCCAGCCGAGATAAATTCATCCCATTGATTATAAGTGGCAAAATTCTTTTTAGCCATGGATACACGCCATCTTTCATTTTCGTCACGTCCGTCCAAATCTGCATAGTACATTGAGACTTTTTGGCTTGATTTCAGATTATGAAAAGTCATCTCCATTAATCCGGTTAGATTGGTGCCGAAATCTACGAGTATAGTTTCTGCGTCGAGCTGCTCAATTGTTTGGGGAGTGAGTGTCTCAAATCCAATATTCCCCCGACAGGGCTGAGCACTGCAAATCACATCTTCAACATCGACCTCTATTGCTGTTCCCCAGCCAGACTTTGATTTTTCTTTGTGCCACCAGTTGGTATCAAAAGCTCTTGAGTCCACCACTTCTCCTCCGAAATTGCCCCAGGCCCATTTGCCTAAACGTTCTCTGTTACTTGGTTTTGTTTCCCACGAAGTATCACTAACTAGTATTTGCTTTTTACCATCATCGTCCAATTCAAGTTGGGCCCGAATAACAGGACTATGGTGTTTCACTCCCGGCAAACCTTGTGTATACCAACCTGTACCCATCCAGATGCCCAGGTAGTTCTCACCTTGCCTTAGGAGCCTGCTCAAATCAAATGTTTGGTAATATGTTCTTTTGCTGAAATTGGAAACGGCAGGAGCCAACACCTCTGTTCCCACTTTTTCCCCATTCACGAAAAGCTCGAAATATCCCAGTGAAGCAACATAAATAAGGGCCTGATCGGGTTTTTCATCTAGGGTAAAACTGTGTCTGTAGAAGGGGGATGTATGCTCCTCAGCTGTACTGATCCATTGAGCTTGCCAATCATCTGAATTGAGCAATCCCATGGTCCAGAATCCCGGTTCGCTCCATTTTGACGGTTTCTGGTCCTTATCCCATATCATGACTTTCCAGTAGCATTGATCTCCTGACTCCAAAGGTTTACCCTTGTAGTTTATCAATACCGATTGACCGGAAGGTACTTTCCCTGAATCCCATAAGTCGCCTGTATTGTTTTTCAGTTTTTTTTCTGAGCTGGCTACTAGAATGTGGTAGGCCGTTTGTTTCTGTCCTCTTTCATCGGATATAATCATCCAGCTCAGTTGGGGATGAAGTTGGTCGATCCCAAGCGGATTACTTTGATGTTCACAGCTTAGGTTTTCTATCGAATATCCTGAAAAGCCTGATTGTTTTTGGCATGACAGCGATATGCTGACTAGTACTGAAATGATTAGTAAAATGGGTGACCCGATTTTTCTCATTTGTCAAGTTTTTTACTGGTAATAAGGCCAATGCCTCGATTGCCCTCCTGGTCTACCGCACAATAAAACATATAATAGGTTTGATCTTTAGGATTCCAAACCAAAGAGATTTTGTGGGCATACCTCCCATCGATTCCGGATGGATTCCCACCTGCTTTGTAGAGTGGTTCAGGATCAACTGTCCAGTTTTTCAGATCGGTTGAGCGAGCTGCCATGATATGGGCCCCTCCCTGACCCACACCAAAGAAAAAACCGATCCAGTGATCTGTGTTCCAAAAAATCTTGATGTCAGATGAGAACTTCTCATTATAGCTTCCTCTGGGGCCATGTGGGATAACGGGATTGTCTGCATAGCGTTTCCAATTGTAGAGGTCATCAGAAAGAGCTAAACCCATTTGTTCAATGGATCCATTGGCAGCATTATAGGTGTTGTAATAGGTGTTTTCATACTCCACCAGCCAGGGTTGATAAATGCAACTTTGCTCCCATTGTCCACAATCATCCTGATATACCGATAAAATAGGATAGTCCTGAGCTCGTTCCCAGACCAAGCCATCATTACTCTGGGCCAGTCCTTCATATCCTGGTCTGAGTTCGTAACCTCCTTGTCTAGGATAAGCGCCATAAAGGGAGTAAAAATTTCCATTTTTCTTTTTCAGTAAGCGCGGTGCTTTGATGTCATAGGATTCATATAGGTAGGCTCCCAAGACCACACCCCCATGGTCAAATTCTCCCTGAGGACCATAGCCCATCGCCAAACGGTAATTAATCCAATGGACAAGGTCTTTACTTTCCGCAATGAACGATTGATAGCCTTTTCCGTCGAATCCGATAAATGACATATACCAAAGATCATCGCCAGGGATTTGAAATACGGTTGGGACATCCGTCATTTTTACCTTTTCATATCCGGGGATATGGGGATTAGGAGGGACAACCAGATCGGGAAAATAGTTCCAGTTTCTATAGGCTTTGGACCATTCTTCTGCAGGTCGGCAAAAGCTTACTCTCCACTTACAGTTTTGGTTTTTATCAGACTTAATGATCAGATCTAAAAGCTTGGGTTTTCCTTCTCTCTTCCTCATCTCAATTAATGCTCCCTGTGCTTGAACAGATACAGGTGAATAGCCATTTAAGGCAATCGTAATTGCATATTCTTCGTCACCGATAAGGGATGATTCACCCGATAGAGTATTATTCGACGCATTCCAAACCGGCTTTTGAACCAGATCCACATAGCCTTGAAGTACATGTCGATTTGTAGAAATCCATTGCGGATGGTCTTTAACTGCATGCACCGAGATCATTCTGGCTTCTCCAGGGTATACCGTCTGATTTATTGTTTGATCACCTGATACTTTCCCCACGAATTTATCGTTCCAAAAATCGTAGAGGTAGTAACCTTGCATTGGGTCTAAACCCAGTGCGCCGAAAGCTGTATTCCCGGATATGGGTACATTGAATTCTTCATCTACCTCCTGATCGTTAAAAAGAATCACTTGATGCCAATCATTCGCAATGGGAAAATCCAAGACTGGCATTCCATTAGTAAAAGCGTGTAAGGGCCTGGCAGAAAGGGTAGTTGAGTGAAAAGGGTAGACTCTGCTCAAATCATGAAGTACTTCGGGAGAAAATTTACTGAAACTTTCGGTCAGAAGCAGACGTCCGCTCACAGCATAAGAAAGGGTGAGAATACTTTTTCTTTGAACCGATGTTATCGGATAGCGGTTTTCGCCATGGCCTGCTTCAACGAGCGCCTTACCATCCATATCATAGTTGGTCAGACGACGGTTTTTATACCAGCGGTTGGCTGCTTTATTTAATATACGGGTTGTGATG
>CAYUGX010000078.1:0-15357 GCA_964444375.1 uncultured Porphyromonadaceae bacterium
GCAAGGGTAGGCGGTTGTAGCGGTGCGATATAAGTAGCTTACCCTTCTTTTTTTGAAAGGTAATTCTACCTTTGTAGAAATTTTCACCTTTAGGTATATATGACACCAATTAACAAGACCGTTTTTTTATCTCTTTTTGTGTTATCGGCCATAGTTCTTACTGGTTGTGATGGCAAGAACAAATTTCCAGTCAACTACGAATTTGGCGCTTTCACCGACTCTGTCATCAACTTTGAATCGGTGAATTCAAGTTATGATGATTACAACAGTGCAGGGCCACCAACCATCAGTTACAGGATGATGTTGATGTTTTCAACAAATCGATACTCTGAGGGCAGGCAATTCGATTTAGTAGATTATGAAGTGTTGCTGCAGTTCAATCAAACCGATGGCATTTTCGGTTTATACAGTGCGCAAGGCATGTACCCTTTTTTCTACCTAACGGAGTTGGCCCGTTCTGATAAAGATGAATTTGGTCCGTCTATTGTACAGATTACGAATATGGAATTTCTTACACTCTTTTCAAGCAATCGAACGGGTGACATGGAAATCTACACCAATTACTGGACTGAAGACATCCTGAGTGGTATTGTACCGACTGATGCTTATCCTTTCAGGCTAGAAGGTGTTAATTCTGATGGGTACGATGCCTATCCGACAATTAATGCTGAGTTTTCAGAAATGCTTTTTTGTTCAGACCGTGATGGCAACCTTGATCTGTATAGAGTTACGCCTCCTGGTGCAGCCAAAATGACAAGCTGGATAAAACACGCTGACACCACCTATCTCGCAGAACCCGTTGAGCACCTGAATTCTGATCTTGAAGATGCGTGTCCGTATATCAATGGTAACTTGTTGGTGTTTGCCAGTAAACGAGCTGGAGGTTATGGTGGATATGATCTGTATTACGCTACCCGGGATGATCAGGAATGGAGCGATCCGATCAATTTCGGCCCGAAAATCAATACTGCGTCTAATGAGTTTCGACCCATTGTGGTGTATGCCCAATTATTTGAAAATGACCTGATGGTTTTCAGTTCTGACAGGCCTGGTGGAAAAGGCGGATATGATCTCTACTACACCGGTATTCCAGCAATGATTAACGACTAATAAAATCAAATAGAAAGATGAAATTTTTTCTCGACACCGCGAATTTGGCAGATATTAAAGAAGCACAGGACCTTGGCATTCTAGATGGAGTAACCACAAATCCTAGCCTGATGGCCCGGGAGGGAATTAAAGGTCGTGACAATATACTCAACCATTACCTCACGATATGCGACATCGTTGATGGAGATGTTAGTGCCGAAGTAATTTCTACAGACTATGAGGGCATGATTACGGAAGGACAAGAACTGGCTGCCCTGCATCCCCAGATTGTAGTTAAAATACCCATGATTAAAGATGGTGTAAAAGCAATTAAACACCTGACTGACAAAGGAATCCGCACTAATTGTACACTGATTTTCTCAGTTGGACAGGCATTACTGGCTGCTAAGGCTGGAGCAAGTTATGCTTCACCCTTCGTTGGGCGCTTAGACGATGTGTCATCTGATGGTATCGGTCTGGTTGCTGATATTGCACACTTGTATGCCACATATGGGTATGAAACAGAGATTATTGCAGCCTCTGTTCGCCACACCATGCACATTGTTCAATGTGCAGAACTGGGTGCCGATGTGGTGACCTGTCCTCTTAAGCCGATCCTCGATCTACTTAATCATCCTTTAACCGATATTGGGTTAGCCAAGTTCCTTGCAGACCACAACAAATAGTATGATTGTAAAGCTATATAATAACAACCCGAATCAGAGGGAGGTCAGGAAGGTTGTGGATCTCCTTCGTGATGGTGCTGTTATTATATATCCAACAGATACTGTATACGGTTTGGGTTGTGATATAACCAAACAAAGGGCTGTTGAAAGGATTGCACGAATTAAAGGAGTTAAGCCTGAGAAATCTAACTTCTCCTTTATAGTTGATGATCTCAGCAGCCTTGCTGAGTATACCAGGCCCATTAACAATGTCATTTATAAGCTCATGCGGCGGAACTTTCCTGGACCCTTTACATTTATCCTTGAAGCCAGCAACACTGTTCCCAAGCTTCTGAAGCGCAAAAAGAAGAATGTGGGTATAAGGATACCTGACAACAATATAATTCGTGAGATTGTTAAGGAACTAGGTAATCCAATTCTCACTACATCTATACACTCAGAAGACCATGTATTGGAATACGATACTGATCCTGAACTCATCCATGAAGAAATGGGACATCTGGTTGACCTGGTCATTGATGGCGGATATGGAAACAATGTTCCATCAACTGTAGTGGACTGCACAACTAATGAGGTAGAAATCATTCGTCAGGGACTTGGGGAGTTGGAGTGGTAACTACTTTTTCCAGTAAACAGGTGATAATAAGAGTAAAACCGTAAACAGTTCCAATCTGCCCATTAACATTAAGAATCCCAGAAAATACTTGCCAAATACTGGTAAGTGAGCGTAACTTTCAGCTGGTCCTACAGATCCTATACCCGGTCCAACATTACCTAATGTAGCAGCAACAGATCCCATTGCTGATACAAAATCAAGACCAAGTCCTGACATCGCAATCACACCAAATATGAATATCATCATATATAGTACGATGAAATTCAAAATATTAGATGTTATTTTTTCTGGAACTGCTCTGTTGTTGTAGCGTACTGGAATTACAGCATTCGGATGTATTACTCTTTTAAGTTCCAAATAGGAATTCTTCATGGTCATCCAAACCCGTACGATCTTAATTCCTCCAGTCGTAGAACCAGCAGATCCACCAAAAAACATGAGCATAAAGAGTAATATAATTAAGAAACCAGGCCACAGGAGGTAGTTTGTTGTAACATACCCAGTACCTGTCATAATTGAAATGACTTGGAAGGCTGATTCCCTAATATTTTGCTCCTGAAATCCTCCAGTACGAAGAGACAATACTATCGTAAAAACGGTAATGAAGAATAGTATAAAGCCTGTGTATACCTTAAACTCTTCATTCTTTAATATTCTTCTAAACTTCAATTTGAGCCCAAAATAGGCCATTGTGAAATTCGTACCAGCAATGATCATAAACAGTATGATCACGTAATGAATGTAGGGACTTGACCAGTCACCAATACTTGCTTGCTTGGTACTATATCCACCAGTTGCCATGGTGGTAAATGAGTGGTTGATTGCATCAAACAAACTCATTCCACCAATTAACAATAGGAGCATTTCTGTCACTGTAAATCCCAAATATATGAGCCATAGACGTTTTGCAGTTTCCTTGATTCTGGGGTGAAGCTTGTCAGGTGAGGGCCCAGGAACTTCAGCAACGAATAATTGGATTCCACCGATACCGAGGATGGGTAAGATGGCTAGTGAAAGTACGATGATTCCCATACCTCCAAGCCATTGTGTGATTGACCTCCAGAGCAAAACACCATGTGACAGAGACTCAATGTCGGTAAGGATGGATGCTCCGGTTGTTGTAAAACCAGATATTGTCTCAAAAAAGATATTTGAATAGGACCCAATTGAACCTGTAAGGACATAGGGTAAGGTTCCAAAAAAAGTAAAAATGATCCAACTCAGGCTTACCACAAGAAATCCCTCCTTCCGTCCAAATCCAGCCTGTTTGCCTCGAGTTAGAAAAGCCATGGTCAATCCGACTCCGCCCGTTATTAATCCCGACAACAATAATTGCCAATGATCTCCATCTCCAAATGCTAATGACGGCACAATGGTCAATATCATAAATAATCCTTCTAACACAAGGAGCCTACCTAAGATACTGATTACCAGACGTCGATTCATTTCCTATTTAAACAGGTTTTCTACCTTCTGTATGACAGAGGGTAAGGTGAAAACAATAACCTTGTCGGATTGACGAATATGTGTATTTCCACTGGCTATAATTCCAGCTTTATTTCGAATAATTCCGCCGATAAGAGCCTCTTTTGGAAAGTCTATTTTGTTCAAAGGGGCCTGAGTTATAATAGAATTTTCATTGGGTTTTATCTCAAGAACCTCAGCATCTGTTCCGGTCAGGCATTTAACTGAACTTACCTGGGCATTCATGGTAAAGCCAAAAATATGACTGGCTGCGATAAATTTCTTATTGATCATGGTATCAATACCAATATTTTCGGCCAAACGAATGTATTCAATGTTTTCGACCTCTGCAATGGTCTTTTTGACACCCAATTTCTTAGCTTGCAAGCAAGAAAGAATATTGGTCTCAGAGTTGCCGGTTACCGCGATAAAAGCATCCATTTCTTTAATCCCTTCCTCGATCAATAAATCAATTTCACTGCCATCGCCCCGAATGACCATGGTCTTCTCAAGTTTATCGGCAAGGCTAAAACTTTTATTCCGGTCTACTTCAATGAGTTTTATGTTGCTTTTGTGCTGGAGTTCCCTGGCAGTTTGAGAACCAATTCGGCTACCGCCAACAATCATTATGTTTCGTATATTGATGTTTTCTTTGCCTGAGAATTTCATCAATTTAGAAATACCGGTTTGGTTGGTAATCACATATACCACGTCATTCACTTTAAAGACATCATTTCCGCGAGGGATAATGGTGTCTCCGTGCCGTGAAATGGCTACAGCCCTGTACGACATTTCTCCAGTCATTTCTGTAGCCTCTAGCAGGCTTTTGTTAATGATGGGAGCATTCTCATCCAGCCTAACCACAATCAGGCTCAGTTTACCTCCTGAGAAATCAACCACTTCGGTCGTAGCCGCCTGATTTAACAAGCCAACTACTTCTTTAGCAGCTAATTGTTCAGGATAAATGAGGGAATCGATCCCCATTCCGAGAAACAATTCTTTGTGGTTATTTCTCAAATATTCAGAGTTATCAATTCTTGCAATGGTTTTTTTTGCGCCCAGTTTCTTGCTCAACAGACAGGAAGTTATATTCAATTCCTCAGTCGGAGTCACTGATATAAATAAATCTGCTTTATGAACTTCAGCCTCTCTCAGCGTTTCAATAGATGCTGATGACCCCTGCAAGGTCAATACCTCTAAATGAGCGTCAAGATTATTCAAGCGCTCATTATCAGTATCAATAACGCTTATCTCATGCCGCTCAATACTCAGCATTTTTGCCAGGTATGTTCCAACCTCTCCAGCTCCCGCAATAATGATCTTCATTTCAGAAATTTGCTACAAAAATACAATCCTAACTCATAGCTGAATCCAAAAATGCGAGAAAAATGACAGACAACTCCAGCACAACACATAGAAAAGCAGACTAAAAGCAGGTCTCAGGGCTATTCTTCGGCCCAGAATAAGATGTATGATCACGATGAGATAAAAGGCCACCCATTCAATTGGATAGACTGAGAAAACTATCCGACTCCCCGGCAGATCACCAATCCAGCCGGCTATACTAAACCACCAATTCATGATGTGATTGAGTATTGATTCGATAGGTATAAGCCCCAAGCCGATTAGTCGAAGCAGGAGTAAAAGAATGGCCATATAAAAAATTAACAATCCCAGAGGCATTAAAAAAAGATTTCCGAGTAGAAAATAGGTGGGGAAAGATCCAAAAACTGCTATGACAACGGGTAGTGTAAGGCTTTGAGCTGACAGGCTTAAACCGAGGAGATCTCCGATCTTTCTGAAACCCCACCAGGCTCCTTTCCATAGTTTTTGAAGCCTGGGAAACAGAAATAGGATACCGGTTATCGCCAGGTAGGATAATTGAAACCCCACCGAGAAAACCGCTGCAGGATCAAACAGCGAATGAATCCAGACCATGAGCAGAACAATGTGAATTGACGAGAGCGGGCGGGCCAACCCAAAAGCCAATGAATGAAGAGTGACCATGCCTGCAGCACGTGCTGCACTGGGCGGTATACCGCAAATCAAAACATAGATCCAAACAAAGATAATACAGCATGAACGAACCAGCGGATGGTGGGTATTCCATCTCATGATCCTGAATAATCGAATCAGGATAAGATAGATCATACCCACATGCAAGCCACTTACCGCCAATAGGTGCATGATTCCTGACACTGAGAAAACCGCTTTCTGTTCACTTAACAGGTCTGACTTATCTCCCAACAACATGCCTTTGAGGATACCCTGGTTTGCTTCATCCAGATCCAACTGGCCAATTTTATCTACAATTTGAGTCTGAAGGCTTTGAATTCGATCTGGCATCCAGGTAGCCGCATCTTTCCCTCTCTTAGTAGAAAGCAGATCAAGTGAAGTGCATCGGTAGCGAACTCCCTTTCCTGCCCAAAACGTTCGGGCATTAAAGGAGCCAGGTGAGCCTGACGCTGGCATCAGCTCGATATGCCCTTTAAAGTAGAGTGTATCTCCAGATTGAACGTTGTCGTTATGCTCTTGCTCAATTAAAAGCAACACATTGGGTTGCCATTTTGGATCGGCTGGATACCAATCTACCAATTGAATCACTAGTTGATCAGTGAATGAAGTAGAACGAGTTGATTCAACAATTCCGAATCCGGTATATGTGTTCAATGGTCGAAATCCGACATCCGGTAGATTGTTAGAAAGATGGGCAAAACCGCAGAGGCCAATCATCAGCCAAAAGAGTATTTGAAATAGCAAACGCTGCTGAGGACCATATCTGAATACCAAGATAGACACCAACAATAATAGGCTAAAGCTGATGATTAAAACCCACCAGGCAGGAGAGTTCGTTGGTATAAACCATGCCAGAAACAGCCCGATAAACCAGGCTAGAACAAACTGTATATAAACCAGCACGTCTGCATCTTTATTGGTATAGATGCAGACGATGTGGTGAAATGGAAATTATTCGTTGTTTTCTTTTTGCTCCCAGGATTGGATCAACTCTTCAAGCGATTTACCCATATTGTCAATTGACACCTGGGCATCATCAGCAAGGGGATGATTGGGATACTTCTGAATAAACTCGCGATACAGTTTTTCAGCAGTATCGTACTGCTCCATTTGATTTTCGTATACAAAGGCTTGTAAGAAAACGCAATAGGATGCTTTTGGATAATCAGGATAATTAATCAGTATCCGTTGGTAGTATTCGATTGCCCTGCCAGCCATTTGCAAATTCATGGCAATTTCGGCTCCTCTGTATAGGTATTCGGGAGCCAAACTATCTGTGGGCAGGGCATTCGCATAGTTTTCGTAGGCCTGGATCAGTTCCTGAGCCTTGGTGAGATCGGCCAAAGAGGCTGTATCTGATATCACGAGTGCTTCAAGCTCATCGATCGTTGCCGTAAGTTTTTTGATTTCTTTCTGATTTCCACAAGAGCCCAGTATTATGGCCGATAAAATTAAAAGCGTAAAGAATTTAACCGTTTTCATGCTTATTTTTTATTTGGGAATACCATCCGGTAGCGAGGTTTAATGTTTCCGTTTGTTATGTCTCTTAGTTTTCCTTTAAGCAAACGTTTTTTTAGTGGAGATAGTTTGTCAGTGAATAAAATTCCGTCGAGGTGATCATATTCATGTTGGATGATACGGGCAGCCATTCCCTCAAACACTTCTTCCTGGGGTTCGAACTTTTCATTTACGTATTCAATTCGAATGTGGGATAACCTGGAGACATCCTCGTGAATGTTTGGAATGCTCAAACAGCCTTCCTGAATCAATTCTTCTTCTCCCCACTTTTCGGTTATGTGTGCATTGATAAAGGTTCTATTAAAATCTTTCAGGTCTTCATAATCTTCTCCATAGACCCGGGCATCAACCAGGAATAAACGAATGGATTTACCTATCTGAGGGGCAGCTAATCCAACTCCTTCATCGGCATGCATTGTTTCGTACATGTCGTTAATCAGTTTGTCTAGTCCAGGGTAATTTTCGTCTATATCCTTTGAAATTTTTCGAAGGACCGGTGAACCATAGGCATAAACTGGTAAAATCATTTCAAAAATCGAGTTTTTTTTGTTCTAAATATGATTGCAGAATGATTGTAGCACTCACGGTATCGATCAAGGCTTTATTTTGCCGATCCTTTTTCTTCAGACCACCATCAATCATGGTTTGGAAAGCCATTTTTGAGGTAAAGCGTTCATCGATTAGGGTAATGGGGATCTCTTTGAATTTTCGTTTAAAACCCGTGATAAATGAGTCAACGAATACTGCGGATTCTGAAGGTTGATGATTCATTTGCCGAGGAAAGCCAATAACGACTTCGTCGACTTGCTCTTTAGCAAAATAATCGCTTAGAAACGAAAATACCTCATGTACCCCAACAGTTGTCAACCCATTGGCAATGATCTGAAGTGGATCTGTGACGGCAATCCCTACTCTTTTTTGCCCGTAATCGATACCCAAAATTCGGCCCAATGTCATTCTTTTAGGTATGCAAAGGTAACACATTCTACAACATAGAAACTGTAACAGCTTTTAACTATATTTGTTGAACCAGACTAATAGAATTAACTCAAAACTATTTTTTATGAACATTCGAGACAGGCTGTTACAGGCAGTTAACGATCATCAAAATGTACTTACGAACATACCGCGTAAGGAGATGATTAAAAGGGCGGTCGACGACCGTGAAGCTTTGGTATCTGAAAGTGGTGCTCTTGTCACATGGACACCGAGAGAATCAACTGGTCGGAGCCCAAAAGATACTGTTTTGGTCAAAAGAGCTTCTAGTGAAGGCAATATTGATTGGAATTCACCCAATAACATACCTATCGATGAAGATACCTTCAATATGCTATTTGAAGATGCCATTTCATTTCTCGGCGACCTTGATCAGTTGTATGAGACTGACCGTGTTGTTGGAGCTGACTCAAACTACGCCCTACCTGTTAAGGTTGTCACCTACAGGGCATTGCACACATTATTCATCGACAATATGTTTCGTCCAGTTCCGGATGACATTTCCAAAAGCTGTTTTGCTGATGATGGATTTATGCTGATCTCACTACCCTACCACAAGCTGGATGGTGATAAATATGAGGGACGCCTGCGCAAAATGCCTAATGGCAAAACAAGTAATATGGCAGTAGCGGTTGACATGGACAGGAAAATGGGGATTGTTATTGGTTCAGCCTACATGGGATCGAACAAGAAATTGCTCTTTACTGTAATGAACTATCTGCTGCCTTTCCAAGATGTATTGCCCCTCCATTGCTCAGCCAATGAAGGTGATGATGGCAATTCAGCCTTATTGCTGGGTTTGTCGGGTACAGGCAAAACTACCTTATCTGCTGACAAGTCCAGGGCTTTACTCGGAGACGATGAGCATGGTTGGAATGATGATGGTATTGCCAATTTTGAGAATGGATGCTATGCGAAAATGATTGACATCAATCCAGATAAAGAGCCTGATATTTATGATGCGGTCATGCACAAAGACGATTATCTCAATCATGGAGCCATGGTCGAAAATGCGATGATGTATCCCGAGGGACATTTCGACTATTTCGACGACCGTTTCACCCCCAATTCAAGGGCTTCTTATCCACTGACCTTCTTGAAGAATATAAAAGAGTCCTCCACAGCTGGTCACCCCAAAACCATCTTGTTCTTGACTGCTGATGCCTATGGTGTTTTGCCACCCGTGAGTAAGCTAACGAAAGATCAGGCGATGCTGTGGTTTTTGATGGGCTACACCTCTAAACTGGCCGGTACCGAAACAGGCGTAACGGAGCCCAAAGCTACTTTCTCACGTTTCTTTGGTCAGCCATTCATGCCACTGAACCCTGATATCTATGCCGAAATGCTGGGTAAAAAGATGGACGAACACAACACCAATGTATTCCTGATCAATACCGGTTGGTCAGGCGGTGCTTACGGAGTGGGCAGTCGAATTGACCTTCCTCTGACACGGAGAATGGTTAATGCCTCTCTCAACGGCGAGCTCGATAACGTTGAATTCGTCAAAGACGAGGTATTTCACGTAATGGTTCCTGTTGAATGTCCGGGTATACCATCAGAAATGCTGAATCCGGTCAATACCTGGGATGACAAAGCTGCTTATGCTGAAACCGCTAAGAAACTAGCTGAGAAGTTCAGCGCTCACTACGATAAGGCGTACGGGAATAAAAACCTATCTGATGATATCAAATCCCAATGTCCGGGAAAATAAGACTTAAAGGGCTTAAATGAAAAAACCCGATCGCCTGTAAGGTGATCGGGTTTTTTACAACTTTAACCGGATAACTCAACTTTAATAAACATTATGAACAGGAGGCCGCAGCCGCCTGTGGAACCCACGCATTTCCGAAGTGCATGGAATCTGAGTATATAGAAAATCTTAAGTCAGAACACGTGTAGACGCTTTTCGGCACTCTACATTAGGTAACAAATATATGCACAATTTGTTTAACAACCAAGCCTAAGAGTTGAAATTTTTAACCCTTAGGCTTGTATTTTCTGCAATATCCGTCTTTTTAGCCCTTACTCGCTATAGTCCATCTTTGCCATACGTTCGTAGCTCTTTTGTCTCCATTTGGCATTCTGTTCAGATGCATCGAACAATTGTTCGGCGGTATCTGGGAATGCTTTGAGGAGAGAAGCAAAACGAACTTCACCCAATAAGAATTTACGGAATAGTGACCAATCGGGCTCTTTTGAATCGAGTACGAATGGGTTCTTCCCTTCATCTTCAAGCTGAGGATTATAGCGGAACAATGACCAGTATCCACTGGAAACTGCAAATTTTTCTTCTTCCTGGGTTTTACCCATACCCCCACGTAAACCGTGGTTAATACAAGGTGAGTAGGCAATGACCAATGATGGTCCAGGAAAAGCCTCGGCTTCTTTCAATGCTTTAAAGAACTGTGACTGACTGGCTCCCATGGCCACCTGTGCAACATATACATAGCCATATGACATGGCCATCATACCCAGGTCTTTTTTACGGATTTTTTTACCTGAAGCTGCAAACTTCGCTATTGCACCTACTGGTGTAGCCTTTGAAGACTGACCACCGGTGTTTGAATATACCTCGGTATCCATAACAAGTACATTGACATCCTCTCCAGAAGCCATCACATGATCAAGTCCACCGTATCCAATGTCATATGCCCAACCGTCGCCACCAAATACCCATACAGATTTCTTAATCAGGTATTGTTCAAGTGCCATAATCTCGGCTGCAACAGGATTCTTCTCTACTTTCAATGCTTCTACAACCTTTGCTGAAACGGCAGAGGTTGTAGCGGCATTTTCCTTATTGGCAATCCAATCGTTAAATGCTTCAGCAGTGGCTGGTGCAACATCAGCAAGAGTCTCCTCCATCCGACGTGCAATGCGATCACGCAGTTGGTTTACACCCAGTGCCATTCCATATCCATATTCAGCATTGTCTTCGAACAAAGAATTGGCCCAGGCAGGTCCTTTGCCTTCTTTGTTCTCGCAGTATGGTGTACTAGGAGCTGAACCTCCGTAAATGGATGAACACCCAGTCGCATTGGCAATCATCATACGATCACCATACAATTGGGTAATAAGTTTGATATAGGGAGTTTCTCCGCAACCGGCACAAGCACCTGAGAATTCAAAGAGGGGTTGAGCAAATTGAGAGTTTTTAACTGTCTTTTCTTTTGGTAATACAGTGTCTTTGTAACCGACCTTCTCATGCATATATTCCCAGCGTGGCAGCTCATCCATTTGAGAGCCCAGCGGCTTCATAATCAGAGATTTTTCTTTTGACGGACAAATATCTGCGCAGTTACCACAACCGGTACAATCCAATACACTCAACTGAATTCTGAAATTGTACTCTTTGATGCCACCTTTACCTTTTTGGATAGTTGTTCCTTCAGGAGCATTTGCCACTTCTTCATCGGTCAGCAAGAACGGACGAATGCATGCATGGGGACAAACATAGGCACACTGATTACACTGAATACAGTTGTCAGCCTGCCATTCAGGCACATTAACAGCGATACCCCGTTTTTCATATTGAGAAGTACCTTGTGGGAATGTTCCATCTTCACGACCTACAAAAGTACTAACCGGCAGGTCATCGCCTTTTTGTCCGTTGATGGGTTCAACAACATTCTTAATAAAGTCAGGGATATTCCGGGTATCTGTCTCAGGCGTGGTATCCAAATTCGTCCATTCAGCAGGTACTTCAATCTTTGTCACATCGCCACCTTTATCAACGGCAGCGTTATTCATGTTGACAATATCTTCACCCTTCATTCCAAATGACTTGACAATGGCCTTCTTCATTTCAGTCACAGCCAGATTATAAGGTATTACCTCAGCAATCTTAAAGAATGACGACTGCATGATGGTATTGGTACGGTTACCCAAACCAATGTCTTCAGCGATATCTGTAGCATTAATGATATAGAACTGAATATCATGATCAGCCATGTATTTTTTCATGGTGTTGGGAAGTCGATTTTTTGTCTCTTCTACATCCCAGATGGAGTTTAGTAGGAAAGTTCCTCCTTTTTTCAAACCCTTCAACATATCGTACTTGTCTAAATACGATGGTACGTGACAAGCAACAAAGTCGGGAGTATTTACTAAATAAGGCGAACGGATTTCTGTATCACCAAAGCGTAAGTGAGAAGTAGTAAATCCGCCTGATTTTTTACTGTCGTAGGCAAAATAGGCCTGGCAAAATTTTTCAGTGGTGTCACCGATAATTTTAATTGAATTCTTATTCGCACCAACGGTACCGTCTGAACCCAATCCGTAAAATTTTGCCTGGAAAGTACCTTCCGGAGCCAGGTTTATCTCAGGCAATAGTGGAAGTGATTTAAAGCTGACATCGTCAACAATACCCACCGTAAATTCATTCTTGGGTTCGCTAAGCTTCAGGTTGTCAAAAATCGACAAAACCATAGCCGGAGTAGTATCTTTAGAACTTAATCCATACCGGCCACCAATAATCATTGGAGCATTCTCCTGGTTATAGAACAAATTGCGTACATCGAGGTACAAAGGTTCACCATTGGCACCTGGTTCTTTGGCTCGATCTAATACGGCGATCCGCTTAACAGATTCTGGGAATACTTTGAAGAAATATTTTGGTGAAAATGGCCGGTAAAGATGGCAGATAATCATACCCACTTTTTCACCCTTTTCCATAAGATAGTCAATTACCTCTTTGGCAGTTTCTGTGATGGTTGCCATGGCAATAATGATATTCTCTGCTTCAGGATCACCATAATAGGTAAAAGGATGGTACTCTCTACCAGTCTTCTTGTTGATCTCTTGCATGTATTCTTCCACAATATCAGCTACCTTATCGTAATAGGGATTTACAGCTTCTTTTGCCTGGAAAAAAATATCTGGGTTTTGAGCTGTTCCTCGTGTTACAGGATGTTCGGGATTCAAAGCTCGATCTCGAAATTCCTGTAAAGCATCCTGGTCGATTAGTTCAGCCAGGTCTTCGTTTTCAAAAGCTTCAATCTTTTGAACTTCATGTGATGAGCGAAAACCATCGAAGAAATGCACAAAAGGTACACGACTCTTAATCGCTGCGAGGTGGGCAACACCGGCAAGATCCATTATTTGCTGAACACTGCCAGTGGCCATTAATGCAAACCCGGTTTGTCGTGTGGCATAAATATCACTATGGTCACCAAAGATTGAAAGCGCATGAGCGGCTACGCTTCGTGCACTTACATGGAAAACGCCCGGCAATAATTCACCGGCAATTTTATACATATTCGGGATCATGAGCAATAATCCCTGTGAAGCGGTATAAGTTGATGTTAAGGCGCCTGATTGGAGAGATCCATGAACAGCCCCCGAGGCACCACCTTCTGATTGCATCTCGGTAACTTTGACGGTCTCGCCAAAAATATTCTTTCTTCCATTTGCCGCCCATTCATCGACGAATTCGGCCATGTTTGATGAGGGTGTAATGGGGTAAATCGCAGCTACTTCACTAAACATATACGCCACGTGCGCAGCAGCCTGATTCCCATCACAAGTGATAAACTTCTTGTTTGCCATCTTTTCTTTCGCTTTTGGTAATAAATAATGTGCGTAAAACGCGGCGCTAAGATAGTACAAAAAGGCCTAAAAAGACATGACGAATAGCATATTTCACAGGACCATAAACCCCGTAAAAGTCACTTGGGAAACAAAGAAAATGAGCAGATCAAATAGATCAGTGTCCAGCACTTTCCATCACCTTTTTTTTGCCTGCACAATCAGGCTTGCTAGGGATGTTTTTGACCGGATGATAAAGTCTACATGGTGTTCATCGATATCAGAAACTCCTCGTTGGTTTCTGTCTGGGCCAGTTTGTCACGCATAAACTCCATGGCTTCCAGTGAAGTCATATCGGCCAGGAAGTTTCGAAGTACCCACATTTTCGACAAGAAATCTCTTGGGTGCAATAAGTCTTCTCTTCGTGTACTTGAAGCCACAATATCAACAGATGGGAATATCCGCTTGTTCGACAATTTACGGTCGAGCTGAAGTTCCATATTACCGGTTCCTTTAAACTCCTCAAAAATGACTTCGTCCATCTTTGATCCGGTATCAATAAGGGCTGTTGCCAGAATGGTCAGCGATCCGCCGTTCTCAATATTACGGGCAGCACCAAAGAATCGTTTCGGACGATGCAGGGCGTTGGCATCTACACCACCAGATAATACCTTACCTGAAGCCGGCTGAACCGTATTATAGGCTCTGGCCAAACGCGTGATCGAATCAAGAAGAATGATCACATCGTGCCCACACTCAACCATACGCTTAGCCTTCTCTAAAACTATAGTAGCTACTTTCACATGCTTGTCGGCAGGCTCATCAAAGGTTGAAGCAATAACCTCTCCTTTTACACCACGAGCCATATCGGTCACTTCCTCAGGACGCTCATCGATCAGAAGCACCATCAGATAGGCTTCTGGATGATTGGCTGCAATCGCATTGGCGATCTCTTTCAGTAGAATTGTTTTACCTGTTTTCGGTTGGGCCACAATTAGTCCTCGCTGGCCTTTACCAATCGGAGCAAACATATCAACAATTCTCGTTGAAATGTTTTGATCCGGATGCCCAGTTAAGGTAAATTTCTCATCCGGGAACAAAGGTGTCAGATAATCGAAAGGAGCACGGTCACGAACAAACTCAGGTTCTCTTCCATTGATCTCCAAAACTTTTATAAGGGGGAAATACTTCTCGCCTTCTTTAGGAGGACGAATACTTCCTTTGACCGTATCACCAGTTTTCAGTCCAAACAATTTGATCTGTGATTGTGAAACATAGATATCATCAGGAGAATTCAAATAGTTATAATCAGCAGAGCGCAGAAATCCATACCCATCGGGCATGATTTCAAGAACCCCTGAATTGATTATAAATCCATCAAAATCGAAACCGCGATCAGCCTTATTTTCTTGTTGACCCTGCTTACGGCTATAATCAGCCTGTCGG
>CAYUGX010000078.1:15391-15792 GCA_964444375.1 uncultured Porphyromonadaceae bacterium
ATAGTCCTGTTGGCGTTGGTCCTGTTGGCGATGGTCCTGTTGGCGATGGTCTTTTGCGCGGTTGTCTTTTGAGCGGTTGTCTTGTCCCTTCTTTTCGCGTCGATCTCCTGTAGACTTTTTTTGGTGTTTGTCGCCTTCCGCAGCCACAGCCTCCTTCTTTGGAGCTTCTTTAACTTCTTTCTTCGCCTTTGGTTTTTCAGTTGGTTTGGATCGCTGTGGTTGTGGTTTGTCTTGCGCAACTACTTCTTCCTCTACTTTAGGTTTCCTTTCTTCCTTGACTTCCTCATCAGCTTTTGTTGAGAACACCGGACCACTATCCTGATCCTTAGCCTTCCTTCTTCTTCGGCTGGCTTTTTTCTCGCTTGGTGCTTCGCTAGTCACTTTTTCAACTGCCTTTTCTG
>CAYUGX010000079.1:0-15700 GCA_964444375.1 uncultured Porphyromonadaceae bacterium
CGTTTGATCATGTATAGCGGTGACAATGAAGGCATAAGCACCCAGAAGAACCGGAGCCAGACCATTCCCTGCTTTGTTTTCGATGTTTTGTATCAGCTCCTTGTGGTGAAACTGAATGAAATTTGTTGGATAGTAGCCCTTGTGGACTGCCTGATGAGCGATAACTTCATTCAAATAGGCAATGTTGTTAGGGATCCCATGAACCACTGTCTCAGTCAGGGCTTGACGAGTTTTTGATAAAGCATCAGACCGAGTCGGTCCATGTGCAATTACCTTGGCGATGAGCGAATCGAACTGAGAGCTGATTGAAGAACCAGAGGTCACTGCATCATCAACTCGGATATTACGTCCTCCAGCCCTGCTATAATAACTTAGTTTGCCTGGCGAAGGGCTAAAATCATGTTTAGGATCTTCTGCGCAAATCCGACACTCAATAGCATGACCACTCAGATGAATATCCTTTTGTGTCAAATTGAGCGGTTCACCAGCAGCAATTTTAATTTGTTGTTCTACCAGGTCTATTCCTGTAATCGATTCGGTCACAGGGTGTTCTACCTGAAGTCTGGCATTGGTCTCAATGTAGTAGAATTGGCCCATTGGATCGACTAAAAACTCAATAGTTCCGGCATTGTCATAACCAACATGACGAGCCAGTTTAACGGCAGCCTGGGTAAGTGCTTCTCTTGTTTCAGCAGAAATCGAAGGAGATGGACTTTCCTCGATAATCTTCTGGTAACGACGCTGAATGGAGCATTCCCGTTCAAATAAATGAATCAACGAACCATGCTGGTCGCCCAATACCTGGACTTCGACATGCCTGGCTTCATCAATGAAATCTTCAGCAAAAAGACGGCCATCACCAAAAGCAAGATGAGCCTCTTTGGTAGCTGTAGCCAGTTGGTTAGGCCATTCTTCCTGATTTCTCACCACCCGCATACCACGACCACCACCTCCAGCAGCTGCTTTCAGTAGGATAGGGAAAGTGAATTGATCCAGGTCAGCTTTCAACAAATCTCCTTCAATCTGGCTCGCACCCAATATGGGAATACCAATCTCCTGAGCAATATTGCGGGCTACAACCTTATCTGCCATCTTTTGCATCACCTTGGGGTTCGGACCAATCCAGATGAAACCATTGGCTTGGCATTTCTCAGCGAAATCAGCATTCTCAGATAGAAATCCATAGCCAGGGTGAATAGCATCTGCACCAGACAGGGTAGCCAAACGAATAATTTTATCTTGATTCAGGTGAGTCTCTTCGAGATGATGTCCACTGAGCCTAAATGAGAAATCTGCCTGCCTGACATAGGGTTTGTCAGCATCTTCATCGGTGTATATCACGACCCCCTCGATCCTCATTGATTTCAAAGTACGAAGGATTCGGCTGACTATTTCACCCCGGTTGGCGATCAAGACTCGTGAAATACGTGTTTTTGATTGATACCCTATGCCTGCCATTTAGCTGTACGTTTTTCTAGAAATGCGCTCAGTCCTTCTTGTCCATCATGAGATTTTTTCAATTCACTCAGAGTTTCTAATAACTCAATAATAACCCCCTCCGGGGTGTTTTGTTGAACGAGATTGATCAGCCTTTTAATTTCTTTCAGTGCCTGAGGTGAGTTTCTTACGATATGCTGTTCTATTTCGTCCATTTGGCTGTTCAGCTCTCTACCGGGTAAAACTAAATCTACCAGGCCACAAATACAAGCTTCATCAGCACCAAAGACTCTACTGCTTAACATCAGTTGCCGTGCCTTCGAAGGATTCATGCGACTGAGAACATAGGGCATAATGACAGCCGGTGCAATACCCAAACGAGCTTCAGTAAAAGCAAATTGGCAAGCAGGATCAGCCAATACCCAGTCACTGACCGCAAGTAATCCGATGGCACCTCCGTAGATGTGGCCTTCAGCCCAGGAAATTACCGGTTTATCACAATTTTTTATTGCTTCAAGTAGCTCAAAAATTCGGTGGCTCTCGGTTCGGTTTTGCTCATCATTGTGTTCACCAGATTGCTTCATCCACTCAATATCAGCCCCAGAACAGTATTGATTATTTGAACCACGGATAACGATTAATCTGACGTCCCGATTGCTGTTGAGTTGATCCAAACTTTCAGTGATCTCAGCTATCATGGTGGGATTAAAGGCATTTTTACGGCTTGGTCGATTGAGCCATAATGTTGCTCTTGACTTATGGTATTGAATTTCTATGGTTTCCATGCCTACATTCTGAATACACCCGGTTTATAGGGTTCAATCGGATTACCTGAAACGGCAGATAAACAGAGTCCCAATACTTTTCTGGTATCTCGTACGTCAATTATGCCATCGTCCCACAATCGTGAAGTGCTGTAATAAACACTGCTCTCAGTATGGTATTGCTGCATCAATTCTTCAATTCCTGGGCCCCCACTTTGGGTTTTTCCCTTGACGGTACTCAATACATGAGTGGCTTGTTCACCCCCCATGACTGATGTCTTGGCATTAGGCCAGCAGAAGAGAAAACGAGGATTATAGGCTCTACCAGACATAGCATAATTGCCTGCTCCGTAAGAGCCTCCCGTGATTATAGTAATTTTTGGAACCGTGCTGTTCGCAACTGCATTCACCATTTTTGCCCCGTCTTTAGCTATCCCTCCATGCTCGAATTCTTTACCCACCATAAAGCCAGTAATATTCTGTAAAAAGATGAGGGGAATATTCCGATGATTGCATAACTCAATGAAATGAGTTCCCTTGAGCGCTGATTCAGAAAACAGGATACCATTATTTGCCAGAATACCAACTGGATAACCCATGATATGGGCAAATCCTGTTATTAGCGTTTTGCCATAATTAGCTTTGAATTCGTGAAAATCACTGCCATCCGTGATGCGCATGATGATCTCGTAAGCATCAGTTTTTCCTTGATTCTCTGGATTTATGATGCCCATCAAATCAGCAATGTCGAAATTGGGTTCTGAAAAATCTGATCGCTCAGGATCCATATCCTTTTTAGGCAGATGCTCGAAAATATTCCGACATATTTGTATGGCTTGTTGTTCGTCATCGGCCTGGTGATCAGCTACTCCTGAAATGCTTGTGTGAACTGCTGAACCGCCTAGTTCTTCAGCCGATACTTCTTCTCCGGTAGCCGCTTTGACGAGTGGTGGGCCAGCTAAATAGATGGTGCCTTGGTTTTTGACCATGATGGTTTCATCACTCATGGCAGGAATGTACGCTCCCCCTGCAGTGCATGGTCCCATGACAATGGCAACCTGCGGAATTGACCGGGATGACAACCGGGCTTGCTGATAAAATATGCGCCCAAAATGCTCTTTGTCGGCAAAAACCTGCGATTGATTCGGCAAGAATATGCCTCCAGAATCAACCAGGTAAACTGTCGGCAGGTGATTCTCTAAGGCTATCTCAAGAGCCCGAAGATGCTTCTTAATGGTTTCACGAACATACGTGCCTCCTTTCACGGTTGAGTCATTTGCAATAATGACCGTCAGTCTTTCATGAATCAATCCTAAGCCTGTGATAATACCGGCAGCCGGGAAACTGTCTTTATACTGTCCATTGGCAGCCAGGGCAGAAAACTCAAGAAATGGGGTATGGGGATCAATGAGTAAATCAATCCTTTCTCGAACTAACAAGCGTCCACGCTCCTTATGTCGCTCGACATGGGGATGCTCGCTACGATCTATAACCTCACGGAGCTTATTATTGAAAGCCTGGGCAATGTCTTGATTCAGAGTATAGTTAGCCCGGAAAGACTCATCTTTCGGATTGATTTTACTTACAAGGGTAAACATATCGCTTCGCTTAGAGCAAATAAATATACCAATTTGCCATGGCTTTTGTTCATACACATCGCCATTGTCAAATTGATTATTCAATAATTCCAGAACCAGATTCTCTACTGCATCTTTTATTACTTTTGTTCAAACCTACATGCCTTATGCAAATGAAAAGCCTTCTCATAGTCTCCTTCTTATTGCTGTTAGCAGCCTGTGGACAAAAGCAACCTAATTTGCTTATAATCCATACCGATCAGCAGGCCCAATGGACAGTAGGAGCCTATCAGCAAGATAACCAGCGAGGCCCACTAACAACTCCACATCTAGATCAACTGGCCGAACACGGTATAACATTCACCAATTTTTTTACGAATTCTGCAGTGTGTTCTCCCTCACGAGCCTTAATGATGACAGGATGCTATGCAACCCGCAACGGTGTACATACCAATAATGAGATCATGAACAGCATTCCGACCTTGGCTACCGTATTGAGTGAAAATGGATATCAAACAGCCTATATCGGAAAATGGCACTTAAGTGGTGCAGCAAAGCCTGGCTGGGCACCACCATCGTTTGGGTGGCAAGATAATCGCTACATGTTTAACCGGGGACATTATAAAAAGTTAACTGAGTCAGCTGAAGAAGGGCCAAAAGCATACCCCTATATGGTAATGGGTGATCAGCATAGCTATACGACCGATTTTTTGACAGAAAAGGCAATAGATTTTATCCGGCAGGTGCAAAAGAAAAAGTTTGCACTAATGGTGAGCTATCCAGATCCACACCAACCCTGGGCTGCCCGCGACCCATATAGAAAAAAGTACGAACCCAAAGATATGTGGGTGCCACTGAGCTTCAATCAAAGATTAAATCCGATCAATGAGTGGCATGCCAACATGGTGAGTAAACATCAAAATCTGAATCGAAAACGACTAAAAACAATTCGAGCAGAATATTCTGGTGCAGTCAGTTTGATCGATTATAATGTCGGACGGCTCATTGAGACATTGACTTCAGCCGGTAAGTATGACAATACCCTGATTGCATTTACCACCGATCACGGTGAATACATGGGCGAACATGGAATGCTGTATAAAAACAATTTCTTCGAGGCTGCTTATCGCTTGCCCTTTATTATTAAGCTACCCGATCAAAGTCTGACCGGAAGTAATCACCATATAATCAGTATGGTCGATTTCATGCCCGGTATATTGAGTTTTTTAGCGATTGACCTGCCGGATGGTATCCAGGGTCGTGACTTCTCTGTCGTCCTGGATCAGGATAATGCATGGGTGGATGAAGCCTATGTTCACCATTCTCAACACAGTGGAGCCGGGATCTTTACATCTGATTATTATCTGATTCTGCACCAATCAGGTGAACACCTGCTATATGATAGGCTAAAAGATCCCAATGAATTATATAACTTGTCGCAAGAGCCTGATCGTCAAAAAGTACTCGATTCGTTGAGCCTGAAAGTAATTGACCATCATTTGAATATAGAAACACCAGCAAGCAAGTGGCTAACAAAGACCGGATTAATCCCCAACTCTAAATAACTATAGCAATGATACTGTCCAGATTTTCCTTGCTCCTCCTAAGTGCACTATTCATATCATGTAGCTCTTCAATCAAACAACCAAATCTGATTTACTTATTGGCCGATCAACATCGATTCGATGTGATGAGTTTCAAAGGAGATGTTCAAGCCTCAACACCTAATTTAGATCAACTGGCACAACAGGGTAGGGTTTTTGAAAATGCAACTGCAGTGAGTCCGGTTTGTGCACCCTATCGTTCTTCTCTTTTCACAGGCAAGTATATTTCTTCAACCGGAATGGTGATCAATGAGGTTTGCATGAATCCAAATCACAAGGCGATCGGATACGTATTGAATGAAGCTGGATATGATATGGCATACCTGGGCAAATGGCACCTGGTGGATATCCATAAAAGAGAAATTCCGCAAGGTGCTTCTCGGCTGGGCTTTCAACATGCTTCAGTTTTTAAAGCTTATAATTTCAATCATCAGAATTACAAGGGCTTTTACTGGGAAAATGAGGGCGATTCGGTAGTTAAGCATGACATCAAAGGACACCAAACCAACTATTGGACCCAAACAGCAATCGATTATATCAGTTTGTCGGTAAAAACAAATACTCCTTTTGCTCTATTTCTGAATTATTCACCCCCGCATGATCCTTGGAAAGAAAATAACGTTGATCCAGATGCTTTCAATCTTTTCAGAGACAGTTCATTCAGTTTGCCAGAAAACTATGTGAATCAGCCCGATCAATATGCCGACCGTATGAAATCAGATGACCAATGGAATTATTGGACCGAGCAGATTCCTGAAGCAAAGAAGGCATATTATGCCATGGTTCACCATCTCGATCAACAAGTCGGACGAATCATGAACTGCCTTAAGGATGAAGGCATTGAAGACGAAACGATCCTGATTTATACATCAGATCACGGTGAAATGTTCGGATCGCAAGGTCGTGTATACAAATTGACATTTTATGAAGAAGCTTGCCGTGTTCCATTTATTGTTCAATGGAAAGATCATGTTCCGGCAAATTCCCTATCGGATGCCTGCTTAAACACCCCAGACATCGCACCCACTATACTAGGCCTCTTGGGTCTCGAAGTTCCCAATGAAATGGAAGGTATGGATCTAAGTAGGCAAGCAATGGGCAAGAAAGGTGAAGAGCCTGCTTTTTCTCTTTTGCAAGGGATGGGACATACCTATCGGTGGATTGATGGATCCGAATGGAGAGCCATACGAGGAAAGCAATATACTTATGCCCGGTATTTAGTTGATGGGTCAGAGCATCTCTACGACAATCTGAATGATCCATCTCAACGAAACAACCTGGCAGCACAAACCGAATGGAAGGATCAATTGAATGAAATGCGCATAGCCATGAATCAGAAACTTGAAGAGATAGGAGATGAATTTAAAACCTGCACCTGGTACCGCGATAACTGGATGGATTCAGAAGACCAGTACTCAATAATTGCCTCGGCAAAAGGTCCATTCACTGGTCCCTATGAAAGAATTGAAAGCCACCGATCTAAAAGATAAAAGAACTGCAATCATGACCAGAAACTTACATTTGATATTGATACTTGCTCTGCTTGGCATCAGCTGTTCAAAGCAGCCAAATATATTATTTATATCCATTGATGACTTGAGACCAGAACTGGGTTGCTATGGCAATACCCATGTTCAATCTCCCCATTTAGATCAGTTTGCCAGTGATGGCATAGTTTTTAGCCGGGCTTACTGTCAATCAGCTGTATGTGCACCGTCAAGAGCCAGTTTGATGTTGGGTATTCGACCTGATTCTACTCGGGTTTGGCATTTGGGCGATGAGTTCAGGAAAATAAACACTGACTATGTAACTATGCCCCAGTATTTTAACCGCTATGGATATTATACAGTGAGTATTGGTAAAATATTCCACAATTACATGCCTGATTCTGTTTCCTGGGACGAGCCCGACCTGAGACCTTTCCCTTATGGAGAACCAGAAAACTTACTGAGAGATGGAGAAACATTTTATGTGAATCCAGAGAATCAACAGAGGCAAGCAAAACGACGAGACAGCATGCTGGCTATCAGGCCCATTAAATATGCTGACGGGTGGAATTGTGGGCCTGTAATTGAAAAAGGGCTTTGTGCTGACGAGGAGTACATTGACGGCGCACAAACTGAACTTGCCATTGAGGTTTTACGTCGCTTACAGAATCAGGACAAGCCCTTCTTTTTGGCGCTTGGATATTATCGTCCTCATCTGCCCTTTAATGCACCCAAAAAATATTGGGATCTATATCAGAAGGAGGATATTCCTATGCCATATAATCCTACTCAACCTGCTGGTGCACCTGTATTTTCCATGAATTCAATGTATGAACTTCGGGCATATGATGGTACACAAACCAAACCTCATCCAGTAGATGGAAGCATCGGATCTGATTCGGTGAAACTACTTAAACACGGATACCTGGCTGCCGTAAGTTATGTTGATGCCTGCTTGGGAAAGCTCTTTGCAGCCATGAAAGAGATGGATCTTTATGATGAGACCATCATAACAATTTGGGGTGATCATGGTTGGAAGCTGGGTGACCTGGGGAGTTGGGGAAAAATGACAAATTATCATATTGATACCCATGTTCCTTTGATCATAAAAGCCAATGGAGCTGAACTCAAAAACCGAGGTCTTGATCAGCCCATTACATTCACGGGCTTAGTCGAGTTAGTCGATCTTTTTCCAACTCTTTGTGATTTGGCTGGTGTACCTACAGCTGATTATCTGCACGGAAAAAGCCTGAGATCCTTTTTAACAGATCCAGATCAACCCGGAAAAGAAGCTGCTTTTTCACAGTTTCATCGGCGTCCCAAAGTAGCATATGATGGAGGACGATACATGGGCTATTCAGTACAAACACAAGATTTCCACCTCATCGAATGGTATCACTGGGATAATGACACCAAGACTGCAACAGACTCAGTTACTTCAGAATTGTACGACCATCGAACAGATCAACATGAAACTCAAAACGAAATAACTAATCCAGCTATTCAACCTACCCTCACCAGACTCCACGAAATGATACAAAAGAACTTCACCAGCCTTAACCCGATTTAACCGATTCTAAACTGGGCGCCAGCTTGGCGCCCCTACATTATAACCATTAACCAGCTTTAAACCATAATCCCACCGTTATGCAAAAATTAATCAACACAATCTTCACCTTTCTCATTGCTCTTGTATTCCTGTCTTGTTCGTCTGATTACCAGCCCAATTTTGTCTTTTTCCTCGTAGATGATCTGGGGTATATGGATGTGGGCTTTACTAATTCAGAGACTTTTTATGAAACACCAAATCTGGATAAACTGGCAAGTGAAGGCATCTGTTTCACCAATGCATATGCTGCCTGTCCGGTATGCAGCCCGACGCGAGCCAGCATAATGACTGGTAAATACCCTGCCAGATTAAATACCACCGACTATTTTGGTGCCATCCAACCAGAGGAAATACTGGAAAGAAAACCCAGGCACCATTTTAGCAGACCCCTGCTGCCCGCACCCTATTTAGAGCAAATGCCACTGGAAGAAATTACATTGGCAGAAGCCCTGAAAGAGGCGGGTTATGCCACATTCTTCGCCGGGAAATGGCATTTAGGACCCGAAGGGTACTGGCCAGAGGATCAGGGTTTTGATGTCAATCAGGGTGGGATTCAGAGAGGTGGACCCTATGGGGGAAAAAGATATTTCTCGCCCTATGGGAATCCAAGGCTAATCGATGGCCCGGATGGAGAGCATCTTCCGGATCGTCTGGCTACTGAAGCCGTTAAATTCATATCGGAACAGGCTGATCAACCCTTCTTGGTCTACCTGAGTTTCTATTCAGTACACACTCCTTTGTTGGCTCGAGAAGACCTGAAAGTTAAATACGAAGAAAAGGCCAAAACGGTGCCCGAAAACGTATGGGGTTCTGAACCGCCCAGAAAAGTCAGAACAGTGCAGAATCATGCCGTCTATGCAGGTATGGTTGAGGCAATGGATCAGGCCGTTGGAAAGGTTCTTACACATTTGGCAGAAACGGGATTAGATAAAAAAACAGCCGTCTTCTTCATGTCAGACAATGGTGGTTTATCTACTTCTGAAGGGCATCCCACCAGCAACTTGCCATTGCGTGCCGGTAAGGGGTGGCTGTACGAAGGTGGGATCCGTGAACCCATGTTGGTTAAATGGCCCGGCAATACAAAAGCCGGTACTTTGTGCGATGTACCGGTTATCAGCACTGACTTTTATCCGACAATATTGGAAATGGCAGGTCTTGACTTGATGCCTGATCAGCACATCGATGGTCATAGTTTGATCCCACTATTAACCTCACAAGTAGTTAACACCCACAAAGACAATCACACCCTCTACTGGCATTATCCGCATTATGGCAACCAGGGGGGCACTCCTGGCGCAGCCATCCGGGAGGGAAAATACAAACTCATTGAGTTTTTTGAAGACCACCGAGTCGAATTGTATGATCTGGAGAACGATATAGGTGAACAACACAATCTGAGCCAGACTCTACCAGCGATTCGTGACGATTTGCTCACCAAACTTCACCAATGGCAAAAGGATGTCGATGCACGGTTTCCAACTAAAAATTTAGAATTTGATCCTCCAGTGAACTAGTCGCTTAAACCAATTGCCTGCTTTTTTTGTATTAATACAAACACTAGGGCAATGGAAGTAAAAGACATCATGGTCAGACTATCAGAACTGGGGTCTGAACAAACGAAAACAGTATTAACACGTCACGGCGCAAAAGAGCCTTTTTACGGAGTAAAGATTGCCGACTTGAAAAAGGTTGTGAGTCAGGTAAAAAAGGCCCATAAATCTGCTGGTAAAGAAAAACTTCACCAACTCGGTCTCGAACTGTATCGTACAGGTAATTCTGACGCCATGTATATGGCTGCATTCTTAGTTGAGCCTGAGAAGATGACCGCTGAGCTACTGCAAGAATGGGTAGAAGGAGCTTACTGGTATATGATTAGTGATTACACCGTAGCCTGGACTGCTGCCGCAAGTCCGGCCGGTTGGAATATTGCACATGAATGGATGAATTCCAGAAACCAGTTTATCGCATCAGCAGGTTGGTCAACCATCTCCTCGATACTATCGGTAACACCAGACGAGGATATTGATAAAAAGGCCATCATTAGGCTGCTTGAACGGGCAGAGAAAGAAGTTCACAATGCTAAAAACCGGGTCAGATATTCGATAAATAATTTCGTTATTGCTGCAGGCTCCTTTGTTCCTGATTTGACCGCTAAATCCAAGGAGATCGGTGGTTCTATTGGTATTGTGACTGTCGACATGGGTGGTACCTCATGCAAAGTGCCAGAAATTGTTTCATACATCGAGAAAGTTGAAAGCAAAGGAAAGATAGGTCATAAAAAGAAGACCACTGTTTGCTAATAATTAGCTCCCGGATGGTATTTATCCTGAGCCTCTTTCTTCACATCTTCAGGATAGAACAAAACGGTCTTAAATTCACCTCTGGCGTACATCTCTGCCTGGTCATCAAAATGAGGTGAATCTGGATCACTGTTTTGCCCACCGGCTAAAATGCTTTTTGCTGTGACCGTTTCACCAAACTCTACCACAGCTACAAAACTATTTCCGCTGGTGCCATACATCTTCTTGGTTCCAGGATATCGCCTTGCCCCAAAAGAAGCCAGCGAACCCCATCGGCCAGAAGCAAATCCAACAGGCAAACTGGGTTTGTCATCACTAAAAGGCTGAATGATCTCTCCGTTGACTCGTTGAAAACGATTTACCGTACCCCATGTGATTTTCCAACTGTCAAAATCCTGAGTAAGCCGATTAACGGCATTTCCCAATGCTTCTATCATTCGTTCAGGGCTTAGATTCCCACGACCCAACTCCGAAGCCCAGTAAATCGCCAGCGTTGTGGCAATCGATTCAACTCCGAATCGATAATCCCAGGATTCAAGAGTTTGAATTACCTGACCTAGTTCTTTCTTCGTTTGAGGATCAGTATTTTCAAATGCGGCAAGAAGAGCTGGAATTCTGGTTTCAAAGTAGGGGAGATATGAATCGTAGGCGGCTTCAATTAACTTGTCCAGGGTGAAATTTTGCTGATCTTTCAGAACTCTGATGGCATGAATCCCCCTGGCGTTCTCACTGTCTGGAGCCATATATGACGGATAATCCCCCTGTTTAGGACTGTACTTCCCACAAGCAGTAAATGGGGTGGAATTGCAGTTTTGGATCCACCCGTTTTCAGGATTGTGAATGTAAACCATTTCGTCAACGGTGTGCAATCCCTTCCAGTTAGTAGCTGGGTTTGATCCATCTACTACTCCAGCCCAGTTAAAATTTGTATCACGAATGGGGATGAAGTTCCCATGATAGTAGACAATATTGCCATCTGCATCAGCATAAACCGTGTTATTCGATGAATTGGTCCTGATGTCCATGGTGGATTTAAATTCCTCATGATTATGGGCTTTCGTTCGCATGTAAGATTGTGTAAGCGCTTTTTCATGTTCTACCATCAGACGGATAGATATCCATTTCTCACCTTGATGCCTGATTATTGGTCCGTTATGGGTGTAGTAAACCAGGTAATCCTTTTCCAACAGTTCATCCCCTTTTCGGTACTTCAATTCAATGCTTTTTTCTTGCAGAGGTCTCAGATCCTCCCCGTATGAATAGAACAACTTCCCATCCTTTTTGACAATGGTCTCAGCATAGTAATCAATCGCATCGGCTCGACTTGAGGTGTGCATCCATCCGCATTTCTCATTGAAACCCTGGTAAATGAAGAATTGACCCCAGGTGACTGCACCGTAAGCATTCAGTCCTTCTTCACTAACCATATGAACCTCTGCTCTGAAAAAGAATGAAGTATGGGGATTGATTAGCAGCAAGGCATTTCCCGATTCGGTGAGTTTTGGGGCAATGGCAATACCATTTGATCCCCTGGGTTCTTGGTCTTCAATCACCTCCTGGATTTGCTTGGCTGGCTGCTGATCATAAAAACCGCCCAATTGCCGTGTCGATATTCGTTCAATATCACCCCCGATAGATCCTTCTGAAAAAGTCAGTGCCATCCAGGGTTCAAAACGGGTTAATAATTTGGGTTTGACTTCGGGATGTGTGTGTAAGTAATAATTGATCCCGTCAGCGAAGGCATCCATTAAGGCTTTCAACCAATCCGGGCTTTCCTCATACTCTTTCTTAACCTCTTCAGGATCAATGTATAGCTTCATCCGTAAATCAGTATGCAAGGCAGATTCCCCAATAACTTCGGCCATTCGCCCCAAGGCATTTATGTAGTTAACCTCAACGCGGTTGAAATCATCTTCACATTGGGCATACATCAAACCAAATACCGCATCAGCATCCGTTTTGCCATAAATATGAGGAATCCCAAACCCATCCCGGTATATGGTTACATTCTTGGCCTGCTTCTTCCAGCGCCTTATATCTTCCTGGTCCTGACTTGTTGGCGTACAGGCAGCTACTATAAGAAAAAGAATGATGAGCTTTTTCATTGCTTATTCAGGTTAATTGATGATCAAGAATAACTGTTGGATAAAGCTATAAAACAATTTGTTAAGGAATAATCGTTTTTTTTATGTTTTAGAAATGGTAAAGTGGACAAAAGCATTTTGAGTCAACAGGCTTTAACTGTAGTGACCAATCAAAAGTTCAAGTTATATTGAATTCAAATTAGCCGAAACGAAGCATCGCATTTCAAATTCACAACTGCTATTTAAAAACCTGCTCTGGAGCTTCAGCTTGAGAATTCCGCTTTTGTTTGTAATACGACTTTAATTCTTTAACAACATCTGGATACTCATTTGCCAGATTATTCTGTTGCCCGATGTCGGAGCTTATTTGGTATAATTGTTCGTCACTGGAGCAACCAGACTCAATATTGACAGTTCCATAAACCACAGGGCCTTTGTGTGGAGGGATATAGTACCAGTCATCTTTTCGTAATGCCACTTTCCCACCGGCTTCAAGAAATAGTTCGCTTCTTGCTTCCTCGGTTTTCCCGAGAAAAGCATTCATTACATTTTCACTGTCGTAGGTGTGTTCAGAGATATCAATGTTGACGAGATCAGCAAACGAAGCCAATAAATCAAGCTGACACACAAGTGCATCTGAAGGTCCTGCCGGAATGGTGCCAGGCCATGAGACAATAAATGGTACTCGTGTACCCCCGTCGAATAAGCTGTATTTGCCACCCCGTAGAGGACCCAAGACATTATGATCACCTAGAAGTTCAACTGCCTGATCCTCATATCCATCATCTATGACAGGTCCATTATCGCTAGAAAAGACAAACAGTGTATTCTCTTTCAGACCCAGTTGATTGATCGTTTTGATTAGTTCGCCAACACTCCAGTCTGCCTCAAGAATCACATCCCCTCGTGGTCCCATTCCGGATTTGCCAACAAAACGGGCATGTGGAGTGCGGGGCACATGGGGTTGGTGCAATGCGAAAAACAGAAAGAAGGGTTGATCCTGATGATCGTGAATGTATTGAATGGCTTGAGCAGTAAAGATATCTGCTAAATCTTCATCAATCCACATGGCTGACTTACCACCTCGCTGGTAGCCAATTCGCGAGATTCCATTGCTAATGCTTTGATTGTGCCCGTGACTGGGATGCATTTTAAGTAGCTCTGGATTTTCCTTGCCAGTAGGTTCACCTGGAAAATTCTTTTTATAACTGACTTCAATCGGATCGTCAGGCTCAAGACCGATTACATACTGGTTTTCGAGTAAAACTGTTGGGGTTCGATCTTGGGTAGCAGCCAGGATATAGGAATAATCAAATCCAACTTCAGCCGGGCCCGGACTCACACGATCATTCCAATCGACATCTCCAAGCCCCAATCCCAAGTGCCATTTGCCAATCACAGCAGTTGCATAGCCAGCTTCTTTCAAGAGACTGGGCAAAGTTAACATACCAGGCTCCATGATTAAGGGAGCATTACCGCGTAAAATGTGAGCGCGTTCATTTTTCCACGGATACACACCGGTTAGCAAACCGTATCGAGAAGGGGTGCAGGTAGCGGATGTACAATACCCTTGATTAAACAATATACCATCGCTTGCTAGTTGATCGATTCCAGGAGTATGCAGTGTCTCAGATCCATAGCAGCTCAATTCACCATATCCAAGATCATCGGCCAAAATCACTATAATATTGGGTGATTCGGTTTGCGAACAGCTGATATTGAGTAACACAACAGATAAACAAAGGATTAGATGGGAAATCTTTTTCATTTTTAGTTTGATTTAGGTCACAAAGGTATCGATTTTTAAGAATTGTGGGTAGGGTAGTACACCATCAATGGAATTGTTGAGTCAACCATAAAAACTAAATAATAACACGATTATCTTATTCATAAAAGGGTGAATTTTTTTTTGCAATAGGGGTATTTAATTCCTGAGCTGTCTTATAGATGAAGTAAACAAATAATCAATCTATATCATGAAATTACCCGATTTTAAAATTACAATGACAATTCTTATTGCACTCCCGCTTATGCTGGGATCCTGTGTAAAAAATATGTTGCCCGGTATTACTGGTCATGGAGACGTAGTTACCGAGTATGTTAGCATTGAAGAATTTACTGGATTTGCAAATGCCATCTCAGCAAATGTCTATATCAGTCAGGGAGATGAGCAAGAAGTTCGAATTGAAGCCCAGCAAAACATCATTGACAATATTGATCTCGACTATGTGGTCAGTGGTTTTTGGACCATCAAATACCATCGTTGGGTAAGAAATGCCAAACCGGTTAGGATTTACATCACCATCCCAACCTTGGATGAGGCGGTTATCTCTGGTTCAGGTGAAGTAATGGGTGAAACCTTTTTTGAAGATCTCGACCACTTGAAATTGAGAATCTCAGGCTCAGGTAATATGGCGCTGGATTGCGATTCCAACGAGATCGATCTGACCATATCAGGTTCTGGTGACTTTGATGTGGCTGGCTCGACCAAGCGCCTGGATGCAAAAATATCAGGCTCTGGTAGCATTCGGGCTTTCGATCTTGAAACGGTTGAAGCCGACATGAGAATCTCAGGTTCGGGTGGTGCCCGCTTGAATGTCTCAGATTACTTGAATGCAACTATTTCTGGTAGCGGTAACATAGTTTACCGGGGAAATCCCGAATTGGATGTTCATGTCACCGGATCAGGCGATGTACTCAAAGACAGATAAAAAGATCAACTATTCAATTCATTTAGAAGGCCCTGATTTGTGTTTCATCAGGGCCTTTTTATTCGCTATATTTCTCGTCTCTCGTCTCTCGTCTCTCGTCTCTCGTCTCTCGTCTCTCGTCTCTCGT
>CAYUGX010000080.1:0-15663 GCA_964444375.1 uncultured Porphyromonadaceae bacterium
ATGTAACAACACTATTTTTGGCCGTTCCATCCGGTCGGTTCCTGTTCGTTGTAATAGGTTTGTTCATGGCATCCCCAATTTCGGGAATTATTGTTGAAAAAACATAATTCCTCTGATATGTTTATCTTTAAAAACAAACTAGCCCTGAATGAAACAGAAGCAAATTATTCTCGTGCTGACACTGGCGGTATTGGCCACCTGTGCAGTTGCTCAGTCGATTAAGCTGGATCAGCAGCCAGCCAGTGATCTCAACATTGAAATTCTATACGACAACTACATCGCGGTTGATGGTACTAAAGCCGATTGGGGTTTTGCCTGTGCTATTGACATCAATGGCGAGCAAATCCTGTTCGATACGGGTACCCGGCCGAATACTTTGATAGAAAATATGGATAAGCTTAACTACGATCTGAACCAGGTGGATCAGATTGTGATCTCACATGATCATCATGACCATGTTGGTGGGTTGAAAACGGTGTTGGAAAAAGTCAATAACATCCCCGTTTACCTACCGGATGGTGCCGATAGGCAATTGGGATCCCTGGTCACTAAAGCCGGCGGAAAACCAGAAGCACATGTTGAAGCCAAAAAAATGGCTAAAAACGTTTGGCTCAGTGGTACTATGGGCAACCAGATTAGAGAACAATGCCTGGTCATTAACCACGAAAAAGGCCTTGTAGTCATCACCGGCTGTTCACACCCTGGAATCGTGGATATGCTTGATAGCATCAAAAACCAATTCGGCAAAGAAATATATGCTGTGATGGGCGGATTCCACCTGATGCAACACTCGAAGAAGCGAATCGATCAGATCATTGCCGATTTCGAACTATTGGGTATTAAAAATTGCGGTTGCACCCACTGCACCGGCGATAGACAGATCGAATGGTTTCGAGAGGCATATGGTGAACGTTTCATGGAAATGGGAGTAGGTAGAAAAGTTACAATCTAAGAATTACGTAATTTATTAGGTATTTAATTAAATAATTTATTACATAATTCATTGGTAAGAACGAATAGTTGGAGCAGGACAACAGGACAACAGGACAACAACAACCATGACAACCATGACAACAATAACAACAATAACAACAATGACAACAATAACAAACCTGCAACAATGACAACAATAACAACAATAACCTTCACAAAAACCCCAATCCGAAAGGGCACAAGATTTTGTGCTCCTACCCTATTACTGTTAGGCCTACTATTTAGCTGCCATGTTTTTGGACAAACTCTTGCTCCTACCCCTCCCATGGGCTGGATGAGTTGGAACCAGTTTGAAGGGGATATTTCTGAAGCTATTGTATTTGAAATCGCCGATGCGCTGGTTGAGAGTGGATTGGCTGAGGCCGGGTACACTCTGATCTCGATTGATGACCATTGGGAGGGCGGACGAAACGAAGATGGATTTCTGTATCCTGATTCAATGAAGTTTCCGAATGGGATGAAAGTGGTTGGGGATTACCTGCACGCAAAAGGACTAAAATTCGGCATCTATACCGACATAGCCGAATATACCTGTGGCGGGGAAGTGGGTAGCTATGGCTACGAAGAGAATGATGCCCAGTCCTTCGCCGACTGGGGTGTTGATTTCATCAAATGTGATTACTGTGGGGCACCCAAAGACCTGTGGACAGCCATCGATCGGTATAAAAACTTCATCGCTGCCGTTCGAGCCACTGAGCGGGATATGGTGTTTGCTATCTGTGAGTGGGGTGCCCGTTCTCCCTGGTTGTGGGGCAAGGAAGTGGGCGGCAATATGTGGCGCACGACCTGGGATTGCCGCGATACCTGGGAAGCACACCAATATGATGCCGGACATTGCGGGATCATGGAGATCATAGATCGGCAGGCCACCATTGCTCGTTTCGCTGGACCCGGTCATTGGAATGATCCAGATATGCTTATGGTTGGCCTTTACGGTAAAGGCAAATCATCGAATGCTGGGGGCGCCAGCGGCATGACGGTAACCGAATATCAGTCGCAAATGAGTTTATGGTGCCTGATGGCTGCTCCTTTGCTGATGTGTCATGATGTGCGCGATATGGATGCTGAAACAAAGCGCATTCTGATGAATAAAGAACTGATAGCTGTTAATCAGGATGAGGCCGGATTTCAGGCCAACCGTATTTGGAAAGATGGTGTCGAAGAAGTTTGGGCCAAACGCCTTAGTGATGGTGATTGGGCCATTGGTATCCTGAACCGAGATAACAACCAAGGCCGAAATATAACATTCGATCTCAGTAAATTGCGGATTAAAGATGCAGCCAAAGTCAGGGATCTTTGGGCCCATGAAGATCTTGGTTCATTTGGTAATTACCTCACGGTGTGGGTAGCATCACACGAAACACGCGTGTTTAGAATAAGCGTCAATTGATATGTCAAATAAGCGATTTAGCATACGCTCAAGGATCAGAAATTTCAAAAACGCCTTTGCCGGGCTCGTTCATTTGATCCGAAATGAACACAATGCCTGGATTCATCTTTTAGCGGCAGTATTGGTCATAATTCTGGGATTTATTACTGAATTATCAACTCCAGAGTGGCTATTCATCACACTTGCCATTGCCCTGGTGTTTACAGCAGAACTGATCAATTCGGCGATTGAACGGATGGTGGACTTGCTTTCACCTGATAAACACAAATTGGCTAAACAGGCAAAAGACCTGGGAGCGGCAGCCGTTTTAGTGGCTTCAATTACAGCCCTTGTGATCGGAATCCTTATTTTTGGGCCTAAACTGTTTGGATCGTAGAATGAATCGAAGATCTTTTGTAAAGAATAGCTCATTGGCCCTGGCTGGATTATCTATAGCTCCCAGTCTGCTGGCCCAATCTGGACCGCATCCGTTTGAAGGCAGAAACTGGTTCTGGTTGAATGGCTCGTCTCGAGTTCCTATGGATCGGTGGAAGTTTTTATTTGAGCGACTCAGTACTGCTGGATTTACCGGGGTATTGTGCAATGCCAGCGATCAATTTTACGAGGAGATGGCACCGGTGTTCAAATCATTTGGAATGACATTGCATGCCTGGCGCTGGACACTCAACCGGAGCTACTATGGAAAAGACCACCCTGACTGGTATGCCGTAAACCGGAATGGCGATTCTGTTCTGGATGAACCACCCTACGTTGGGTATTACCGCTGGATGTGTCCTTCGAATGACTCAGTGCGACAAATGCTCGCCGACGATTATGCAAAACTGACATCAATTAGTGGTTTATCTGGAGTGCACTTAGATTATGTCAGGTATTGCGATGTGTCTCTGGCACCAGGCCTTCAACCCAAATACGGCTTGGTCCAGGACCATGAGATGCCTGAATACGATTATTGCTATTGCAAAAACTGCAGAGGGAAATTTGCCAATCTGCACGGCTATGATCCACTCGAAAGGCCAGATCCGGCAGGTGATTCAACGTGGCATCAATTCAGACTGGATCAGGTGGTCGATCTGGTGCATGGTATTGTTGAAGCGGTGCACTCGAAAGGTTCACTGATTAGTGGGGCGGTCTTCCCCACCCCAGACATGTCAAGACGAATGGTGCGACAAGATTGGTCGCGCTTTAATCTTGACGCATACATGCCCATGCTGTACCACCAGTATTACCTCGAAGACACCCATTGGATTTCAAAGTCGATTGCTGAAGCCAGGCAGGAAGTATCGGCCGAAACACCCATTTTTGCAGGCATGATGGTTGGAAAACGATCCAATGCCCAATTACTGAAAGACACCCACGATCGAGTAGTAGAAGCCGGAGGTAATGGAATATCTGTATTTACAGGTTGGGGATTGAGCGATGAGATGTTATCTTTGTTCAGATAACCACCAAATCATACAGTTATGGCTACGTTTTCTACTGACTGGACATCTGAAGAACTGAAAGCCTATATATTGTTGTATTGTTCAACAGCGGATTTTGTTGTTCGTAGCAAGGAAAAGAAATTAATTAAATCAAAGATTGACCGAACCGCCTACAAGAAGGTTAAAAATGAATTCAAGAATGACAACGATTCGGATCGTCTGAGAAAAATCAACCAGGCCGTGGAGAGACTAAAAGGTATAGACCAATCACCCCACCTCCTCATTAATGACATCATGGCCATGTTCGTCTCAGACGGCAGCTACAGCGAGCTGGAAAGAAACTTGCTTAACAGGCTGAAGATCTTGCTGAGATAAAAGATTGATCTACTCCAAAATAATCTCATCACAGAACAACCAGGCTTTGCCACCTTCACCGGCGTGGCCTTTGGGGCAGATGCCCATGCTTTTGGCTGAGACTCTTACATAGCGGGCCTCGACAAAGTTCGATACGGTAAAGGCTTCCCTTCTACCGTCGCTATATGAATTCCAGGCCCGTGAATTCTTGGTCGTTCCCATGGGTCTGAAGAAGGTCCCATTGGTGGATACTTCGACCTTTACCTCACGCGGCAAGAAAATCCAGCTACCAGTAGCACCGATGAAACTGGACGTTACTTTTCTGAAATTCTTTACCGATCCAAAATCAACTGTGACCACCATATCATCGCCTTCCCAACCCAGGTATTCACCCGTGGCAAAATCAAGACCACCTTGAATCCCATCCATGAGTGTGATCTGAGAATTTCCGGGATATTTTGGGCTGGGTGCATGTTTGTAGCTGATGCTAAAAGTGGCTTGTGTATATCTTCCCTCTCGGATAAAGCTGGCTGCGCCTCTTGTGTCATAAGCAATGGCTTTGATCTGTGATGTTTCGCTAATGCTCACGGGTTGCGTATACTTGAGTGCATATTCATCTGGATCTGAGCCATCGAGAGTATAGTATATTTTATTGCTTTCGAGATCAGTTTTTAGTTCAACGTCCATGGTCTTCATGAAGGCCCCTCCCGGAGGATTGAGATCAAGCTGAGGGGGACGCTTATGTATAGCAAAGAAAGCCAGCGCAGGGGTGTGACGGGCTTGCAGTATTCGTATACGGATCTTGCTCGCCTTTTGAGGTGAGAAACGAAGCATTCTTTTATTTCCGATGGTGGTGCTGCGAGTAACCTCACGCCACCGTTCTCCAGTCCATACTTCGAGCGAGAATTGCTCAACACGTTGACCCAACTCGATATTTTCACAGAGGGTCAGACAGTCAAAAATGGTTCCTTCTGGTAAATTGAATTCAATATCCGCCTCTGTCTCTCCTTTTTTTGCCATCCAATAGGTTTCTCTACCTGGCGTGAGCATTTTACCTGGCTTATGTCCCAAAGCAGATGAGGAGGCTTTTGCTGATGCTCCATCGGCCAGGTTCTCTTCAAAAATCAGATCTTTCAGTTTCTTCAGAGATAATAGTGCTTCGACATCATTTTCGTGAATGCGACCCCGCTTATCCGGAGGTATATTTAATAATAATAATGAGTTTCTGCCAACCGAGCTGAACCAGATGTCAAGTAATTTTTCAGGGGTCTTAACGGCTTCATCTTGTGATGCGTGGTAGAACCATCCCGGACGAATTGAAACATCCACTTCAGAAGGATACCAGATCAGTGATTTGGCGTTTCTTATTTTATTTCGCGATCCCAAGTCCTTGGCCATCTTATCTCCGGTAGGAATAAAAATACCCTTGCTCACATCTTGTTGTGAGTTTGACGCGATTGACTCGGTATCCATGGCTTCATAGGGTACCACAGACCATTCCATAACACGGCCATAACCCGATTCGGTGCCTACCCAACGCACATCAGGACCCATGATAGCTATAACAGCCTGCGGCTGCAATTCACGAATGGTTTCATAATACCGAATCCAATCATAAACTTGTCGTTTACCGTTGGGGCCTTCTCCGCAGGCACCATCGAACCATACTTCATCTACCACTCCGTAATTTGTGAGCAGCTCAGTGAGTTGATTCACAAAATAGTCGTTGTACTGATCGCTACCATATACTTGCGAATTCCGATCCCATGGAGACAGATAGACGCCAAACTTGAGTCCAAACTCATCGCAGGCATCCTTCACTTCCTTGACCACATCGCCCTTTCCACCCATCCAGGGTGAGCTTTCGACCGAATGATCAGTAAACGCGGAGGGGAATAGGCAGAATCCATCGTGGTGTTTGGCTGTCACAATAACCATCTTCATACCGGCATCGTAAAAGGTTTTCACCCATTGCTTTGCGTCGAAATTGGTGGGATTGAACCAGGCTGGATCTTCTTTTCCATCGCCCCATTCTCGATTAGTAAAGGTATTGATTCCGAAATGACAGAATGCGGTGTATTCCATATCCTGCCATGCCAGTTGGCGTTCGGAGGGAGTAACATGGGCTGCCTTTTTAACGATCTCCTGGGGGCTATCTTCAGGATCGAGTGTGATGAAGTTTCCAGTTTCATATTTACTCTGACAACTCCAGATAAAGAGAGCCACAGAAAGAATCAGTATTACTTTTTTCATTATACTATAGTTAGGTTAATGTATTATCCATTCATCAATAAAAATCCATGCCGGTCCACCTCCTCCCGGGTGCCAATCGGGACAATTAACAAAACTGGAGGTCTCCATTTTAAGGTATTGAAAAGCTGTAGGCTGCGTTAGCTCTGCGGTATAATTCTCGGTAAAAACACCACCCTCCTGTGGATTCGTATCGCTTTGAACCTGGGCGATAATCTCCCATTCCATTCCATCATTTGAACCATAGTAACTTACCGATTGAGGCAGAAAAACCCAGCTTCTGTGATCGTGCAGCCAGGTAGATGAGAGGCTGCTGATTGTTTTTGGCTCATCAAAGGAGATCATGGCCTCGCATTCTGCACCCTCAAAACCCAGCCAGTTATAGGCCCAGGTTAATTGCGGACCCCTTAGTCCATCTGACAGGACATTCACATTACCATCGGCGTATTTTTTTGAAGGAGGATGAGTAAGTTGAACTGCTAAACTCATTCCCAGATGCTCTTGCATGTCTATAGACCACGATTTTTTAAGGCTGGCAAGGTATTCGTTTGGAGTCGTATGCCATTCTTTGAAGCGGGTTACCCCTTGCTTATTGGCCATTCGCACAAGCTCTTCAGCCATTTCAGGTATTTCGGGCTTCACCATCCACTTCTTTGCGGTGTTTTTCATGTACATACCCCCATCGGCTGTGCCTAAACGAGTCGCAATCTCAATTTGGGCATACTTCAGCGGCAAACGGGCAATCTTCACCCTTTCAAGCAGGTCAGGCTTTTTTCGTACTGCCCTTTCAGCACGGTCGAAGTATTTTTCAAAGCGGTTGATTAGCTCAGGTCGCAAGTAGCTATGCATGGCATTGGCCGGATGGCCAAAAATACCCAGATGGTCTCCGCTCAATTCGAGCTCATCGTGCAATTCATCCAGGTAATTCCGGATATATTTATCGGCTTTACCATAATAGCAGCTAAGAAAATCACTGGTGCATGCCTCGACATCGAGATAGGGATCCCACAGCAGTTTTGAGATCAGGTAGCCCCTTAGCTCAGCCATTTCACCTCCTATTTCGCGATTGCCTTGTTGAAAATGTTTATCCGCATGATTTTCAACAAAGTATTGCAAATTGGGTTGCAAAACCCTCAGGTTTGGAAAGGGCGAAACAAGGTTCTCGAACTGGATCACATAATCCCACAACAGAATATCATCGGTGAGCTTTGACCAGCGCTCTAAGTCTTCACGAAAAGAGGCCGCTGTTGGGTCTGTAGCGATGGGCTGGCTACGGTTCAACTCTATGGTGCATAACATGATATTCACGTTCTCACGCGGGATCAATGTTTTTGGTGGTTTACGAGTGTATTGGTACGATAAGGTTGATATGACTTTATCTGGGAAACTATCGGCAATGGCGTTTACGTAAAGCAGTAAGGAACCCATCGGGCTTTCTTCAGCCTCATCGATGGCCCGGCAATTCTCGCATTGGCAATAGCTCACATTGTCATTCTGAGATACCGACCAGTAGGTCAGATCGGGTTTTTCGGCCATGGCCGTGCGAAGGTTTTGAATGCTTATGTTTAGCACATCAGGATTGGTGAGACACAATTGAGTGGGTACCCGGTTACCGTTTACTTCGGCAAAATACTCAGGGTGTTGTTCGTAGTATGTCTCAGGAGGTACAAGCGAATTGAAACTGTGACACCAGTAGCCCCAGTCGGGGTGTCCTCCGGTAGGTAAATGATGCAGTTTATGCCAATTCGTATAGAGCGGATCCCAGGTATCGCGGTAATGGGTTGATCTGAATTTGATCACTGGCTCTTCACACCAACTCAGATCGGAAGAGATCTTGAGTTTTCGAAATGATTCAACATAGTCAACGGTAGAAGACAACACCCGAACACCCACGAATTTTTCAAGAAAGCTAGTGGCGCCATAGAGTACACCTCTTTCGCCTTCACCCGTAAAGAAGAGTTTTTGCTTGTGGGCAAAAATGTAAAAACCATCAGATCCGGGCTCTCTTATTTCGATTCCTTTAAGGCTCTTAAGCCTGCTTGTTTGTCCGACAGAAATTTCATAATCGCTAATCGATTCGCGGTCTCTAACAATGGGTAGGTGAACACTAGAGGCTTGTTCGATGTATCGTTGCAGATAGGAGGCTGCCTGCAGCTCAGGTTTCGTAGCCTTAACAGGGATAACTATCTGGTATTTGCTCTGGTCTTTTTTAACCAGGTACAGGGTCTTTGACTGCTTGCACGAAACGAGATATACGCTGATCAGTGCCAGCAAAATCATCGGCAATATTTGCCTATTCATTGAGATGGTGTTTTTTAGCATTTCGGCTCGGTATCAACTTCCGAAATTACTAAAATCGAGCCAGATTTTAGTGCTGATTGATGAAGTTGACGATGTGATCACCAGCCTCTTTGGTTGAAACCGGCTGATCTGGAAACAGATCGGGTGTACCGACGCCATGATCAAGGCAATAATTCACAGCCTGGTCGATTAAACTCGCGGCTTCTTTCATGTTAAATTGATAATCAAGCATCATGGCCACCGACAGGATCATACCAAAGGGATTCGCAATTCCTTTTCCAGCTGCCTGGGGAAATGATCCGTGAATGGGTTCGAAAATAGCTGTCTTTGCCCCGACCGAGGCACTGGGTTGCAGACCAATGGATCCAGGCAATACACTGGCCTCATCTGTTAGGATATCACCAAACATATTCTCAGTCAAAATTACATCAAACTGATTTGGCCGCAATATCAGCTGCATAGCCGCATTATCAACAAACAGATATTCCACATCAACAGCCTGATATCCCTCACTAAGTTCCTGAACGGTTTTGCGCCAGAGCCGTGAAGTGGCAAGCACGTTGGCTTTATCGACCAGTGTCAGTCTTTTTTTGCTTTTCATGGCCAGATCAAAAGCCATGTGCGCAACCCGTTCAATTTCTTCTTTCGAATAGACACAAGAATCGACTGAATGCTGCCCATCTGTGCTGATTTCACTTGGTTGGCCAAAATAGATACCCCCTGTGAGTTCACGAACCACCATAAAGTTAACATCGTGAAGACGATCAGTCTTCAATGGTGATTGCTCATATAGAGCGGGGAAGGTTTTCACTGGACGTAAGTTGGCAAATAAGCCGAGCTTTTTGCGCATGGCCAGCAGACCCTGTTCAGGGCGAATTTTAGCATCGGGATTGTTGTCGTATTTCGGATCACCAATCGCTCCAAATAGCACAGCATCGGCTTCAACACATTTGCGATGAGTCTCTTCGGGGTATGGATTGCCGGTTGCATCAATCGCTGCTCCACCGATGTAGGCATTGTCAGTAGTAAATGTTTTATTATATCGCTCGGCTATGGCGTTTAGCACTTTAACGCCTTCATCCATAATTTCAGGGCCGATACCATCCCCGGCCAGCAGGGCTATTTTTGCGCTCATATTAGTTGGTCCTTTGCTCGAATGTCGTGATTTTTTCGTGCTGGTTAATCAGGTAATCAACCAGATCGGTGCCTTCAATGAGGCATTGCTTCTTAAATGGATTAATTTCAAATGTGAAAGTCAGCTCGCTTTCCACCCTGACTTCTTGTTTAATCAGGTCGATTTCAACGGTTGTATCCGGAACTTCTTCAATCTTTTCTTTCAGTTGCTGCCATTCATTTTCTGGCAGTTCAACAGGGATCATTCCGTTATTCAACTCATTATTGCGATGAATATCGGCGAAGCTTTTGGCAATCACCGACCGGATGCCGTAGTCGTACAAGGCCCAGGCGGCATGTTCACGTGATGATCCGCAGCCAAAGTTTTCACCGGCCAATAAGATCTCTCCCCTACCGGATGGAGTATTTAAAATGAAATCTGGGTTGGGTTCACCACTGTCTGAATAGCGCCAGGCATCGAACAGATGATTTCCAAAGCCTTCGCGGTTGGTTGCTTTTAGGAAGCGTGCCGGGATGATTTGGTCGGTATCGATGTTGTCGATCGGCAGGGGGATGACGCTGGAGGTGACTTTATTGATTGGGTTGAAGCTCATGGGGTATTGTTCTTGGTTAATGCGGGCCGCCAGCGTGGCGGCCTTAGGGCATAACTATCTTACCATATACTGCAGCGAGTGCTGCTACTACTGGGCTTGCCAGAAAGGTTCTTGAACCGGGACCCTGGCGACCTTCAAAGTTTCTGTTCGAGGTTGACACGCAGTATTTTCCGGCTGGTATTTTGTCTTCGTTCATGGCCAGGCAGGCTGAACAGCCAGGTTCACGCAGACTGAATCCAGCTTCGTTCAGTATCTGATCGATACCTTCATCAATGGCTTGCTGCATAACCTGTCGAGATCCGGGTACTATCCAGGCAATCACCTCAGGCGACTTCTTTTTGCCTTTTATTGTCTCAGCAAAAAGTCGTAAATCCTCAATGCGGCCATTGGTACAGGATCCGAGAAATACATAATCAATTTTCTGCCCGATCATGGGTTGACCGGCTGTGAGTCCCATGTACTTCAGGGCTGATTCCAGCTCGGGATTTGTTGATGGTATTTTCCCAAGCAATGGAATCGCTTGCCCCGGATTTGTTCCCCAAGTGATCATAACGGGGATTTCATTAGCATTGAAAGAAATTGTCTCATCGTAGTTGGCCTGTTCATCTGAGGCCAATGCTCTCCATTTGCTCTTCATGGCTTCGAATTCTTCACCTTTGGGTGCAAATTCTAATCCTTCAATATACTTGAAGGTTGTTTCATCCGGGGCTATTAGTCCGCCTCTGGCTCCCATTTCTATACTCATGTTGCAGAGTGTCATGCGGCCTTCCATGCTGAGATTTCTGATGGCTGAACCGGTATATTCAATAAAGTATCCTGTTCCACCGTCAGTCCCTAATTGTTTGATCACGAAGAGTGCTATATCTTTTGCGGTGACATGAGCCTCCAAATCGCCTTCAATATCAATTTTCATGGTTTTGGGCTTCTTTTGCAATACGCATTGTGAGGCCAGTACCATTTCAACTTCAGACGTACCAATACCGAAGGCAATGGCGCCAAAGGCTCCGTGGGTTGAGGTATGACTGTCACCACATACTATGGTCATGCCCGGTTGCGTGAGTCCGAGTTCGGGGCCAATAACATGGACGATGCCGTTCCAGCGGTGACCCAGGTCAAAAAGCTCGATCCCGAAATCCATGCAGTTTTTGGTCAGCGCAGAGAGTTGACCCGCTGAAGCGGATTCGGCTATCGGAAGATGTTGATTGAGTGTGGGTACGTTGTGATCAGCTGTAGCAATGGTTTGCCCGGGTCTGAAGACCGGGGCTCCTCGTTCACGTAAACCGTTGAAGGCTTGCGGACTGGTTACTTCGTGTATGAAATGTCGGTCAATGTAGAACACGGTTGATCCATCTTCAAGCTGATCAACCACATGTGATTCCCAAATCTTGTCGAACAGTGTATTACTCATTTGTTATTTAATGGGCATTTTTGAAACTGCATCTGCCAGGGCTTTCACCGAGGCGGTGATGATATCGACATCGGCCCCAAATCCGTAGTGGGGTCTTTTATCGGCAAACAGTTTTACATGAACTTTACCAACATCATCGCTACCTCGTGTGATGGCCTGAATCAAGAATTCATCAAGAATGAAAGGGGTAGTGATTATCTTTTTGACGGCATTGACACAGGCATCGATTGGGCCGTTGCCTTCGGATGTGGCCATTCGCTCTTCACCCAATATATCAAGATGTACGGTTGCCATGGGAATGGTAGATTTACCCGATACAACCTGCAAGAGTTTGAGCTTAACGGCCTGATCTTTGGCAACTCCGTTACCTGTAAGGGCCAAGACATCTTCGTCTGTAATTTGCTTCTTTTTATCGGCCATCACCAGGAAGTTCTCATACAGTTTGGCCAGTTTTTCAGCGTCTGGAAACTGACCGAGGCGATTCAAATGGTGCTTAAGTGCCGCTCGTCCGCTTCGTGCTGTAAGTACGAGAGCCGACTCATCGACTCCAACGCTGGCCGGATCGATGATTTCGTAGTTCTCGCGGTTCTTGAGTACACCATCCTGATGAATACCGGATGAATGGGCAAAGGCATTTCGACCCACAATGGCTTTATTGGCCTGCACCGGCATATTCATGAGTGAGGATACCAATCTGCTGGTATCCATGATCCGTTTTGTTTGGATTCGTGTTTCAAAGGGTAGATCTTTGCGAGTCTCGATCGCCATCACAACTTCTTCGAGCGAGGTATTCCCAGCTCGTTCACCGATCCCATTCAGGGTGACTTCAACTTGTCTTGCTCCATTGACTATGCCTGACAGAGAATTGGCTGTTGCCATACCGAGGTCATTATGACAATGAGTCGATAAAATGGCCTTTTCGATGCCTTTCACATGATCACACAAGTATTTAATCTTGGCACCGTATTCATCCGGTAGGCAATAACCAGTGGTATCGGGGATATTTATCACTCGGGCGCCTGCAGCTATTACAGCTTCGACCACCCTGGCGAGGTATTCATTGTCTGATCGACCCGCATCCTCGGCGTAAAACTCTACTTCAGGTACAAGATTTCTCGCCAGCTTGACCGCTTTCACGGCTCGCTCAATAATCTCGTCTTCGTTTGAATTAAGTTTGAGCTTAATGTGATAAGGAGACGTTCCAATACCGGTGTGGATACGTGCATGCTGGGCTGGTTTTAGTGCCTCTGCCGCTACTTCAATATCCTTTGCAACGGCACGTGTTAAACCACAAACCGTAGGCTCATTGACCGTTTCGCAGATTCGTTGAACAGCTTCAAAATCGCCCGGACTGGATACTGGGAATCCAGCCTCAATGACATCGACTCCCAAAAGTTCAAGCGCCTTGGCCACCTCGATCTTCTCGATGGTATTCAATTGACACCCTGGTACCTGCTCGCCATCGCGAAGGGTAGTATCGAAAATGTATAATTTATTTGACATTTTGTTTAGTTTTCAGGGAACAGAGAACAGAAAGTTATCAGTCATCAGTTTTCAGTCTTCAGGATGTCAGCTTAACGAAAGGTAGGATTCGTTATTGGCGCCACACTCAGTGTGACTCACCAATCATCATTTATCAACCACTTAAATAGTCAACCAATCAACCAATCCACTCATCTACCAATCCACCATCTACGGTCTAAGCTTCCGCACTTGCTGTCCGGCTTGCCAAATCTCGGATTCGCGCAATTCTTTTAGTTCTTCTTCGAGTTTTTCTCTGTAGTTTGGATCCTGTCCTTTCTTGATTGCTACATCGGCTTCATGACCTGAAGCAACGCTTTCATAAAGATTATCGAAAACTGGAGTTACCGCATCACGGAATTTGTTTTTCCAGTCAAGCGCTCCACGTTGAGCAGTGGTTGAGCAGTTGGCATACATCCAATCCATACCATTCTCGGCAACCAGTGGCATCAGGCTTTGGGTCAGTTCTTCAACGGTTTCATTAAAGGCTTCAGACGGACTGTGTCCGTTCTTTCTTAGGCAGTGGTACTGGGCTTCAAATACCCCAGCGATGGCGCCCATCAATACACCACGTTCACCGGTTAAATCAGAATAAACTTCCCGTTTGAAATCAGTTTCAAAAAGGTAGCCTGATCCGATGCCAATACCAAGGGCCAGTACCTTTTCGCGTGCCTTACCGGTGGCATCCTGATAGATGGCAAAGCTGCTATTCAGGCCTTTACCAGCCAGGAATAAACGGCGTAGCGAGGTTCCTGATCCTTTGGGGGCGACCAATACAACGTCAACATCTTTCGGGGGAATAATCCCGGTTTTATCATTGAAAGTCACACCAAATCCGTGTGAAAAATACAGGGTTTTGCCTGCAGTCAGGTTTTTCTCAACGGTTGGCCAGGCATCGATCTGTCCAGCATCCGATAGGAGAAATTGAATAATTGTACCCTTATCAGCGGCTTCATCTATTTCAAAGAGGTCAACCCCTTCTTTCCAGCCATCGTTGACGGCTTTCTGCCATGATTTGCCGCCCTTGCGTTGACCAACAATTACCTTGAATCCATTATCTTTCAGGGTGAGGGCCTGTCCGGGTCCTTGTATGCCATAGCCCAGGACGGCTATCGTTTCGTTTTGTAAAACCTCTTGCGCTTTGGCGAGAGGAAATTCGTCGCGGGTGGTCACTTGTTCAAGTACACCACCAAATTCGATTTGTGCCATTTATTTAATTATGATGCAAAATGCAGTTGATTCTCAATTTGTTTACTTACATCGGGTTGTTCAGCTGAGAATGCCTGGAGCACCTCGACTTGCTTCTCGAGTTGTTTCACCACTTGCTTGATGGTACGGGCATCAGTACGCACAACCATTGAGATGGCTGCAATGCCTTTCATGGCTGATTCAGCTACCTTACAACTCTCGATGTTGATTCTTCGTCTTGAAAAGACCATGGCTACCCTGCTAAGCAGGCCAACGCGATCTTGTGCCAGTGTGGTTACGAGAAATTCTTGTTTCATTTTATTTTAAGTTAGATGTTTTACTTATTTGGGTTTTGGGTTCTGGGTGTTGGATGTTGGGTGTTGGGATTAGGGTGTTAGGATCATGTCTGTTACTGCGGCGCCTGGAGGTACCATGGGGAAAACATTCTCTTCTTTTTCTACCTGTATTTCCAGCAGATAAGGTCCCTCATGATTGAGTGCAACCGCTATTTTGTCTTTGAGTTCGTCTCTATTTGTTATCCTATCGGAGGCGATATTGCAAGCTTCGGCAAGTTTGACGAAGTTGGGATTCTTGAGCGGAGTGGAAGAATAGCGCTTTTCAAAAAATAATTGTTGCCATTGGCGCACCATACCCAGGTATTCATTATTCAGGACAAATACCTTGACCGGTAGATCTTCTTGCCATATCGTTACCAATTCTTGCATTGTCATTTGCATACCGCCATCACCTACGAACAGTAAGACTTGTCGATCGAGATGTCCCAATTGCGCACCAAGAGCTGCGGGTAATCCGAAACCCATTGTTCCCAGACCGCCTGAGGTGACCAGGGTACGTGGCGTCGCGAATGGAAAATATCGGGCGGTCTTCATTTGGTGCTGTCCAACGTCGGTGATAACAATCGCATCTTTTTTAGCCTGTTTTGCTACATTGACAATGGCCTCTCCCATTTGCACCTTTCCCTCTTCTGGTGTGAGGTCGAATTGATACACGGCATCGATCTCATCCTGCAGTTTCATCTCAAATTCAGTAAGCCAGCGTTTGTGGTGCTTTTGCTCTATCAGAGGCAAGATGCTGTTAAAGAATGACTTA
>CAYUGX010000081.1:0-9433 GCA_964444375.1 uncultured Porphyromonadaceae bacterium
CTGGTTGATTCGCTTTCAGAACAGCTACTTGACGAAGAAGGCAATGTAATTGTCAATAACCATTATTATTACGAACCCGAAGAAGACGAAAGTTATGCCGATCGAATCTATCGTTTTCATCGCCCCTATACAAGCTTCGGCTATTACAATTCTTGGTATTGGGATGACTATTATTACGACCGGTTTTGGTACAGTCCCTATAACTATTACAGTTACGGATGGGGATACAACCCTTGGTACAGTTCATGGTATAGCCCCTGGTACGGCGGCGGATACTATTCTTCATGGTATTCACCCTACTATTATGGCTATGATAACTGGTACAATCCGTACTATTCAAAGAATAACTATTACAGCAGTTTCCGCCAAAACGACAATTACCACTATGGTCACCGCAATAGTTGGCTTACCGACCGTTCATGGGGTGGTGGTGATTTAACCAAGAATCAACTGGCGTCTGCACGAAGTGCGAATAGTCCAAGATCAAAAAGCGGCGCCCAAAAAGGCATATTGAACGCCGATGCCAACTCACGTGTGAGTACACAGCCGGCAAAAAATGCTGGTAGAAGTGCCTCGCCAAGAACGGGTGTGAAATCATCCAGTTCACCAGGAACAAAAATTGCTGGTACAACACGCACTTCACGCCCTCGATCAACCTCGAGCAGCTATTCGTCAATGCGTTCTGGCTCATCGTATGCAAAACCACCAGTCAGAACCTCACGCAGCTCGACCAGTAGCTCGAGATCGACATACACACGTCCGAAAAGCTCAAGTGGATCAAGTGGTTCATCAGCTCTCTCAAATCGTTCAACTCGATCATCAGGAACAACCGGCTACAGATCTTCATCGAATACCCAGTCTCGATCTTCTTCTTACCGCAGTAGCTCGGGTTCATACCGTAGCAGTGGAAGCTCATCTGTATCCCGGGGATCAAGCAGCTCGTATAGGAGTAGTGGAAGCTCATCTGTATCACGAAGCTCTGGCTCCTCATCAGTTAGCCGATCCAGTTCAAGCGGATCCCGATCATCAAGCAGCAGTTCAGGAAGAAGCTCTTCAGGTAGAAGCTCTTCAGGAAGAAGATAATAAGAATTACCAAAAACCGGTCTGAAAACAGGCCGGTAATGCCCAAACTATAACTTGTACAATCATTTACAGACTAATATTACGATCATGAAAAGAATAACTCTTGCCGTCGTTACCCTCTGTCTAACAACCTTGCTGTTCGCGCAAAACGAACAGGATGCCCTGCGCTTGTCGCAACTGTACTATGGCGGATCAGCCCGTTCTCTGGCCATGGGTGGTGCCATGGGTTCTTTTGGTGCTGATTTTGGAGCCATCGCCATTAATCCAGCCGCCTCAGCCATTTTTAAATCAAAAGAATTTGGTCTTACCACAGGATTTTCAACTATTGGAACCGAGGCCAATTATCTATCGAATCGGGCCAAAGAGAATGACTACTCAATGAGTTTAGATCACTTCGGATTTGTTGTTCCCCTGAAACAAAACAACGCCTCTGAATATGGCATGTCAGGCCTTACTTTTTCCTTTGGATACAACAAGTTAAGAGATTATGCACAACGATTCAACATGCAGGGGATTAATACAGATAATTCACTCGTTGATGAATTTGTATACACCGCCAATCTCTATGATTCATGGGATCCGTTTACCGATGAACTGGCCTGGGAGACCTGGCTGATTGATTTCGATAGCATCGCCGGTGTGTATTATTCAGATTTTGATAATTCAAATTATGGACAAACACAGCGTCGATTGGTTGCTACCTCGGGTCATATGGGAGAATTTTTGTTTAACCTTGGTGCAAACCTGAGCGACCGTGTATACATTGGAGGTAGCTTCGGAATTCAACGATACGAATACGAAGAGACCTGGATTCATACAGAATTAGATCCAGATGATGTCATTGATTTCTTCAATAGCTTTACCTACCGCAATGAATTATCGACTGAAGGAACCGGTTATAACGCACAATTTGGCTTTATTGCCCGTCCGATTAAATGGGTGAGAATTGGTGCATCAATCAAATCACCAACCTTCTTTAAATTGAATGACATCTTTACCAGTAGTATGGAAACCGATCTGGCAGATGGCGAGGATAGCCATTATTACGATGCAACTGGAGAGTTCAATTATCAGGCTACAACCCCGTTCAAAGCAACCGCCAGCGTCACCCTGTTAGCTGGGAAGCGAGGAGCCGTTAATGTAGACTGCGAATACGTTGACTATTCATCAGCACGTCTAAGAGGCAGTGACTATGATTTCTATGATGAAAACCAGGCGGTTTCAAATCGCTACCGAGCCACCAGCAACATTCGTCTAGGTGGTGAATATGTGCTCGGGCCAGTCTTTTTCAGAGCGGGTTATGCACTGTATGGAAGTCCGTATGAGAAACTGGAGGCAAATAGCAAAATGTACACAGGCATTGTATCTGGAGGAGTTGGATTCAGAACGAACCGGTATATTATTGATTTTGCTGTCGTGAGTTCCTCTTGGGATCAAAAATATTTCGTATATCACCAAAATGAAGCCGAATTGAATACCAATAGCCTGCGTTTCGTCGCATCTATGGCTTTTCGATTTTAAGTAGCTGAATAGTATAATTTTGCCGGGGCAGTTAGATCATAGAATTGATTCTGACTGCCCTTTATTTTTTCGACGAAGCCAGTACAGATATAGAATCAGGTCCCTTCATGAAAAGCAAGTCGAGTATGCTTAGGTTGGGTAAGAAATCAAATCGATCAGAAAAAACTTGTTGATAAGCAATTGGACTGAAACAGTCATCAGAATCCCAACTGACCTTAGGGTGTATTCTTTGCCTGTTGTCTTGGCCGCTGTCCGTATGTAAATATTCACGGGTAGGCCGAAACTCAACCTCCATCTCAAGCAAGTCACGCATGACACTCAGAATCGACAGATTCATATCAAACAGGTATGTGTATCGCTTGGTCCAAAATGGGATAATATCATCAATGTAATACTCAAAATAGGGAGCGTGTTTATAAGCCGATTCTACCGATTTGACATGAACACGCTGCCAGTTTGTTTGATAATCAATTCTAACCTCCCGAATGGCCTGGCCAGGACTGTGTCCTTTAGTGATCGGCACATGCAAGGTCAGGAGACCATTTGCGCCTAAAATATGGCAACGATTTCGATAACTCTGCTTTTGATAGTGCTCACAGGCTTCAATTTCGACTTCTTTCTGGCCGATGAGCTTTGTGAAGAATTGCACCGGAGGGAAATAGGCAGTAGCTAATCGCATAAGCCCCTAAATTTTCTTTAGAATCCGCTTGAAGTTATCTCCCCAAATCACTCTTCGAACTTTTCCCAGCAAGTGACTCTTCGGAATAAAACCAATAATCCGGCTGTCTTGGGGCTTGTCTCTGTTATCGTCTATGAGGAAGTAGTAATCCTGCTTGAAGGTATACGTGCTGGCCCTCTTCTCGTTGAGGTAAACCCCATCATACGAAATTCGAACCGTTTGCCCCTCCTGGTTCTCGATAATGCTTCTATAGCGGTCTATATTCTGCAAACTCAACTCCACTGTATGGCCCTTAAAAGGAACGATCAATGGACCCATCTGATCACGATTCCAGATGTGGTAACTCGAATAGGGCCAATAACCCAATGACGAATCATTGGCATACATTTTAATTGTGCGAATTGCCTGTACAAATGACATGTCTTTTAAAGCCTGGTAGGAAAGTGTATCAAGATGAACATCCCACATGGGAACACCCGGTTGTTTGACCGGTTGTTCAATCTGATAATCGGCAAGAAATTGTTCAGGTATTGAGCTGCCGTCTGTTACAACTCGATAGATTCGTCTAATGGTTTCAGGTGGATCTACTTTTTTTCGATTGATATACAAGTCTTTATCCCAAATGATTAAAGTGTCAGAAGGTAAAGCGGCAATCCGGCTGATATGAAGCTGTTTGCGATCAATCGGAAGATCTACACTTCGGGGATCATTGAATGCTACCACTTCATGGTTCTTGAACTTTGCAACAGCAGGTAACCTGAAATAAGGCAGTCGAATGATGTCAAGGTAGTCCCGTTCAGATCCGGGTAAACCAAATATTGTGTTCGGAAATCGCAATCCGCTGGCTAGTTTACCAATATATACACGGTCTCCTGGCAGCACTGTTGAAGCCATTTGATAGTTGTCAACAGAATAGCTTTGCCCAATCAGAATTCTGAATAGAAACAGCGAAACGAGTATCCAGAATCCCCACTTAAAATAAACTTTCATTATTACCCCTATTTAATCTTCTTAAGTAACCTGTTCCAGCGGATATTTCCTGGAAATGATTTGTCTTTATTTAAGGAAAAATAGATAAACAGTGGTTTGCCAACAATATGATCTTCAGGAACAAATCCCCAGAATCGCGAATCGGCACTGTTATGCCTGTTGTCTCCCATCATCCAGTAGTAGTCCATTTTAAAAGTATAACTCGTGGCGAGCTCTTCATTAATCCAAATCTGATCCTGGTTAACACGCAATTCGTTTTGCTCATAGACCGAAATCAGTCGTTCATAAAGAGGAAGGTTTTGGATGCTGAGTTGAACCGTATTCCCTTTTTTTGGAATCCAGATGGGGCCATAGTTATCCCGGTTCCATGGGTAGTCCTCGGTAAAGGGGAAGGCATTGCCATCCCAGAATCCTGCTTGAACTTCTTCTTTAGTTACGCTAATGACATTTGGTAACTTCTGAAGTTCTTCGACACTCTCGGGATACAGAGGTAGGCGGTAGACACCATTGGAGAAGGCATTTTTTAAATCAGCCATGGAAATTCCCAATCGTTCAAAAATCTTCTTGTTGATCTGAGTTCCATTGGTTATGATCTGATAGTTATACTGAAGCATGGGAATGGGGTCCTGAGGTTGTCCGTTCACATAGACCTGATTATTAATAACCTGCAGCGAATCTCCAGGTATAGCCACACAACGCTTTATAAAGTTTTCTCGTTTGTCAACAGGGCGGGTTACAATCCGCCCGAATGTAACAGGGTCATTCCAAACCCGCTCACGACTTCCGGCTTGCTTAACCAGTGAATAATAGCTGGCATTGCTCTGAAAAACGGTACACACCGTGTCTCCTTCAGGATAATTAAATACTACCGGATCATTACGTTTGATTCCACCGGTTCCTTTCAATCGTCTGTAATCTTTTTGTATCCAGGTAAGAAATGAATTACGGTCTTTGGTTAAAGGTAAGGTATGCTGAACCAAAGGAAAGGATAGGGGAGTATTGGGTAAACGTGGGCCGTAATTGACCTTGCTGACAAACAGGTAATCGCCCACCAACAGAGACTTCTCCATTGACGAAGATGGAATGTTGAAATTCTGAAAGAGAAAGATATTGATTACTGTCACCGCAATGAGGGCAAAAATCAGAGCGTCAAGCCACTCGACAATGGCATTATTCTTTTTATTTCTTTTCTTCCAAAAAGCCCAGTTAACCTTTTTGGTCAGGTACATATCAAAAATGACTGCCAGCCCCAGAAGCCACCAGTAATTATTCAACCAAATAACCCACAGCAAATATACTGCTGCAGCAATTCCGAACTTGATATACTGTTTTCTCGGAATGTTCTTCATCATTGTATTCTATTTTGGTATTGAAAAAAATCGTTTCCAGTTTACTTTAAACCCTGAGAGAGCAGTCCTTCTCAGAGAAGACCAAATAAATATTGGCTTTCCGATTATGTGGTCTTCAGGCAAAAACCCCCAATGTCTTGAATCACGTGAGTGATGTCTGTTATCACCCATAACGAAATAATAGTTAAGCTTAAACGTGTATTGATTAGTCTGCCTTCCATTAATCATTATTACACCATCATTAAAAGAAATTTGATTGCCTTCATAAACCTGTATTAAACGCTCATAAACGGGGTAATTGTTGTGGTTCAGTACAATAGTTTGTCCTTTCATCGGAACGACCAGTGGACCAAAATGGTCTCGGTTCCATTTGTATTTGGGATCGTTCGGAAAAATGTTGTAGTTGCCCTTGCCAGCTGGCTTGAAATACGGATTCACCCGGATAACTTCGGGTCGTGCTAGCATGCTTTGAATCTGTTCAGGAAAAAGCGGAAGGGTATAGCCCAAATCAGGAAAGATGGTAATATCGGCAGGATCCAGCCCCAGGCTTTCAAGAAAATCCCGTGGCAATTGGCTGTTGCCTTTTATTTCAACTAAATAGTCAAAGCGTTCGTTAGCAAAGTTTTGCTCGACCCGATTTATAGTCAGATTTCCATTTATTACCCGGATAGTATCATTGGGCAATCCAACACAACGATTAATCTCCATTTGTCGACGATCAACCGGTCTATAGTGCATGAAGGTCGTGTTCACCTCTTCACCAGCTGCGTTTTTCATTCGTCGAAGCGCATAGAAACTCATGGTTTCCACTCCGCAAATCACTGAATCGCCTTCTGGGAAGTTGTAGGATACTAAATTACCTCTTCTAATTTGTCTTAAACCGTTGAGCCGTTTATACGACCATTGCACATTCTCAAGGTATGATTTTCGGCATCTACTCAGCGGAATGTAATGATGAGAGAAGGGCAGGTTGATGGGTGTTATGGGCATGCGAGCACCATAGGCAAGCTTTGACACAATTACATTATCACCTTGTATCAGGCTTGGCTGAATCCCCGGATTAAGCATGGCATGGCTTTCTATCATGCTGGTACGAAGCAGGGTGAACGTGATGATAAACCAACATACCAATTGTATCCACTTTGAAATTTTTATAGGTATGGGCTTAATAATCTTGTCCCAATTCAACTGACGGGTGACTAAAATATCAAACAAGGGAATAAGCAATATCAATATCCACCACATCCTGAATCCAACGGCCAGAATGATAAAGAATATTAATAGTGTAAAAAACCAAAGAATCCGCATGAAGTCTAAGGTTTGTTAGTCATCAAATCGCCCATATTATATATGCCTGTTCGGTTTCTCATAAATTCAGCCGCCACAACAGCCCCCAGGGCAAATCCCTGTCTTGAAAAGGCCTCATGGGAAATGGTAATCTTGTCGGTCTCACTTACCCAGTTTACTCGGTGGGTGCCAGTTACCTGTCCTTCTCTTTTAGAAAAGATGGGAATGTCATCTGTTTTTAGATGGTCATTCAAATGCCAACCGCTGTAATTGGGATGCAATGTCGCAATATCATCGGCTAAGCTGATAGCTGTTCCACTGGGTGCATCCAGTTTTTGCGTGTGATGAATTTCATCTAGGCTTACTTTGTAAGACTCGTGCCCAGAAAGTAGGCGGGTTAAGGTTTTATTGAGCTCAAAAAACAAATTAACCCCCAAGCTGAAATTTGAAGCGTAAAAGAAACCTACCTTCTTTTGTTCGGCTAGCGTAATCACCTGATCCCAATGCGCTAACCAGCCCGTTGTACCGCTAACCACAGAAACTCCCAATGAAAAACACTTTTCGTAATTAGATAGACAAGCACCTGGAAGGGTAAACTCAATTGCCACATCTGCCTGTTCCAATGTCTCATCGTCTAGCCTGTGGGTATTTCCCGGATCGAGAATACCAACAATTTCGTGTTTTCTGGATAAGGCGATCGATTCAATCATACGACCCATTTTGCCGTATCCGATCAGTGCAATTTTCATAGCCGTAAAGATATAAAAAAAGGGAAGTTCGAAATGAACCTCCCTTTTCTAGTATACTGGTGATAATTACTTAACAGTCTTGACTTTTTTAACTACTGCTGCAAAAGCTTTCGGGTGATTCATGGCCAGATCAGCCAACACCTTACGGTTAAGTTCAATTTTCTTTTTATTCACCTTACCCATGAATTCTGAATAACTCATTCCATGCTCGCGGCAGCCAGCATTGATGCGTTGAATCCATAAGGCTCTGAAATTTCTCTTTTTTGTTCTCCGGTCACGATACGAATAACTTAGGCCTTTTTCGTAGGCGTTCTTCGCTACCGTCCAGACGTTCTTGCGGGCACCAAAGTATCCTTTGGTTTCTTTGAGGATCTTTTTTCTCCTCCTTCGTGCCGCTACGACATTTACACTTCTTGGCATTTTTTTCTTGTTTTTTCGGAAGCAGGCGGTCGTTCTTGACTCTTTTAAAGCACTGATTCCTGGTTAATTAACTTTAAACCTGCGGAAAATTATTTCATTGAAAGCAAAAGTTTCACATTACGCTCGTCGGATTTAGCGACGGTGGTGAAGTACCGGAGATTTCTTTTTCTCTTCTTTGACTTCTTAGTGAGAATGTGACTCTTGTACGCGTGCTTTCTTTTGATTTTTCCCGAGCCGGTCAAAACAAAACGTTTCTTTGCCCCGGCATTCGTCTTCATCTTAGGCATTACTATATCTAATTTTAAGTGCGTATTACTTTTTTTTCGGAGAGAGAATAATGATCATCCGCTTCCCTTCTAATTTCGGCAACTGCTCAACTTTACCCTCTTCCTCGAGATCTTGGGCAAATCGCAACAACAATATTTCTCCCTGTTCCTTAAACAAGATCGACCGCCCTTTAAAGAACACATAGGCTTTCACCTTAGCACCTTCTTGTAAGAACTTTCGCGCATGCTTAAGCTTGAAATTGTAGTCATGCTCATCCGTTTGTGGACCAAAGCGGATTTCTTTTACTACAATCTTAGTTTGCTTCGATTTTAATTCCTTTTGCTTCTTTTTCTGCTGATACAGGAATTTGTTATAATCAATAATCTTGCAAACCGGGGGATTGGCATTCGGTGAAATTTCAACCAGGTCCAATCCTTCACGATCAGCCAGGTCTAAAGCGTCCTGGAGATTCATGACCCTTGGTTCAATATTATCACCAACGACTCGAACAGATGGAGCAAAGATCCGTTCGTTTGTTCTGAATTTATACTTCAGATCATCTTGTGGTCGTCTGCCTCGGTTATGTCTTCTAGGGTATGCGATGGTAAATCCTCCTATAATTAATTAATATAATGGGCTTTAACTTAATAATTTCTCGATTTCACCTTGAATGAGACCTGCAAATTGCTCCAATGTCATGCTACCTTGATCTCCTACTCCTTGTCTTCTAACCGAGATTGTTCCGTCATTTTCCTCTTTTTCTCCTACGATTAACAAGTACGGAATGCGCCTTAACTCGCTATCCCTGATCTTCTTACCGATCTTTTCATTCCGGTCGTCAATCAGCGTGCGAATTTCGTAATTATTTAGCAGATTTGAAACTTTTTGCGCATAATTATTATATTTTTCACTGATAGGCAATAGGATAGCCTGGTCGGGTGTCAACCATAACGGAAATTTCCCGGCTGTATGCTCTATCAATACCGCTACAAAGCGCTCCATCGAACCAAAAGGTGCACGGTGAATCATAACCGGTTGATGCTTTTGATTATCCTGACCTACATACTCAAGATTGAAACGCTCAGGCA
>CAYUGX010000081.1:9443-15606 GCA_964444375.1 uncultured Porphyromonadaceae bacterium
ATTGTAATCAACCTGTATGGTACCCAGTTGCCATTTTCTGCCTAGCGCATCTTTAACCATGAAGTCTAGCTTGGGTCCATAGAAGGCAGCCTCACCCATTTCAACTACAGCATCCAGTCCTTTCTCCTCGGTGATCTCTATAATGGCCTTCTCGGCCTTATCCCAGTTTTCGTCAGATCCAATGTATTTTTCCGAATTATCGGGATCACGCAATGAGATTTGGGTAATGAAATCTACGAAATCGAGTGTCTTGAATATGTACAATACGATATCAATGACTTTCGCAAACTCCTCTTTTAGCTGGTCTGGACGACAAAAGATATGAGCATCATCCTGGGTAAAACCACGAACCCGTGTAAGACCATGTAATTCACCACTTTGCTCGTACCGGTACACAGTTCCAAACTCGGCATACCTTATTGGCAGATCTTTGTATGAATGTGGACGGGCCTTATAAATCTCGCAATGGTGCGGACAATTCATGGGTTTCAGCAAAAATTCCTCGCCCTCTGCAGGAGTTTGAATGGGCTGAAATGAATCTTGTCCGTATTTCGCATAATGTCCTGAGGTTACGTACAAATCTTTGTGTCCGATATGGGGAGTCATCACTGGCTCATACCCATATTCGACTTGAACTTTCTTCAAGAATTGCTCAAGACGCTCACGCAATTGGGCACCTTTAGGCAGCCATAGGGGTAAACCGCTTCCGACTTGCTGTGAAAATGTAAATAGATCCAGTTCTTTTCCGATCTTGCGGTGATCGCGCTTCTTGGCTTCTTCCAGCAACACCAGGTACTCATCCAGCATCTTCTTCTTCGGAAAAGTGATCCCATAGACCCGTGTGAGTTGCTTACGGGTTTCATCGCCCCGCCAATAAGCTCCGGCAATACTCAGCAGTTTAATGGCTCTAATATTGGCTGTATCCGGTAGGTGAGGACCTCTACACAAATCAGTAAAATTACCTTGTGAGTATAGAGAAATTGTCACATCCTCTAAATCCTGAATCAACTCAACTTTATATTCGTCGCCTTTTTCTGAATAAACATTCAGCGCCTCGTCTTTGCTCACTTCTCGCCGCTCATAACTATTCTTCTGGCTGGCCAGTTCCTGCATGCGCTTCTCAACAGCTGGCAGATCAGTATCAGATAATACCCGGTCGCCCAGGTCAACATCATAATAAAATCCATTCTCAATGGCCGGACCAATACCGAACTTCACTCCTGGATACAGGCTTTCAAGCGCCTCGGCCATGAGGTGAGCTGATGAATGCCAGAAGGCATGCCTCCCTTCATCATCGGCCCATTTGTGAAAAACAACAGTCGCATCTTCCTGAATCGTACGCGTCACATCCCAAAGCTCTCCATTCACTGTTACCGATAATACCTCTTTGGCCAATCGCGGACTAATAGACTCGGCAATGTGGTATCCGGTAACCCCATCATCGTATGCTTTCACATTGCCATCAGGAAAAGTAATGTTAATCATAATTCATTGTAATTAAAGACCTGCAAAGATAGTTACTTATTTAATATCTGTTTAACACCAATATTTGATAATTGTTACCGTTTGTCGGTGAATAATGTTTTTACTTTGCAGTATCAATACAAATCAATAATACCAATATATATGTCAGTACGCAGCTTATACCTCATGCACCCCAGTGAACAAATTATCCTGATCATCAAACGAATATACCAGAAGGGCTTGACAACTACCTCGGGTGGGAATATCTCCATCATGGATGAGGAAGGCAACATGTGGGTCACTCCCTCAGGTGTCGATAAGGGATCACTCACCCCAAAAGACATCATGTGTGTCAAAAAGGATGGCGAGATCGTTGGCTTGCATAAGCCATCCATGGAGTATCCTTTTCACAAAGCTATTTATGATATACGTCATGATATCAAGGCGGTAGTCCATGCACATCCACCGGCGCTGGTTTCTTTCAGTATTGTGCGGCAGATACCCAATACCAATGTCATTCCTCAGGCAAAGAAGGTTTGCGGACCCATTGGTTATGCCAATTACTTTATCCCCGGAAGCGAAGCGCTTGGGAACTCTATTTCAGAGCAGTTTAGAAAGGGTTATTCAGCCGTCATCATGGAAAACCATGGAGCTGTGGTCGGCGGGGAGAATGTGATCAAAGCCTATGAGCGTTTTGAAACCCTCGAATTCTGTTCCCGCACATTGATCAACTCCAAAATTATTGGCGAACCCAACTTTCTGACCGATGAGCAGTTAGAGGAATTCGACCGTCAAATTCCCAATCAGTCTCCCGAGTTTTCAAATCTGGTTTACCTACCGGATGAGAAAAAGATCCGGAATGAAATCCGTACCATTGTCAAAAGAGCCTGTGACCAGGGCTTGATGATGAGTACATATGGAACTGTATCAGTACGCTGGCGCGACAATGATTTCCTAATCACTCCGACCGATGCCACTCGCTGGGATCTGCAACTCGATGATATAGTTCAGATCAAAAACGGCAAGCGCGAATCTGGTAAAGTACCCAGTCGCTCGACCTGGCTGCATCAGAAAATCTATGAGAAACATCCCGAAATCAATGCCATTATTCTCACACAGCCCGAATATCTGATGGCTTATGGGGCCTGTCACAAAAAACTCGATGTCCGCACCATCCCTGAAAGCTGGATCTTCTTGCAGGATATGGAGAATGTAGAATTCGGTTCGCATTTTGCTGACAATGATATGATTCCTGATCTTATCTCCAAGAACAACCCTGGTGTTATTATCCAGAATGATTCATTCATGATCACTGGCAGTTCACTACTCCAGGCCTTTGATCGGCTCGAAGTAGCAGAATTCAGTGCCAAATCATTGGTAATGGGCACCTCCCTAGGTGATTTTGCACCGATGGGGGATGGGGAGATTGAGGAGCTGAGGAAGGCGTTCTTTTAAGACTTGTGGGGAGCCTTTTCGTATTTCATGCCCAGTAACTGGGGGTACCCGCTTTCGCGGGCATGACAACATTAATGTAACTTTTGTTTGTATTGGTTTCGATACGAAATTTCTACGCACTGGCAAAATGTTTGTCATAGTACCACAAAACTATTGCATCGAAAATGCAGTCATCCCCGCCATGCACCTAGTACCTAGTTCGCGTAAAATTTAGTAGAGCGGGGACCTGCAAGAACTTGGCGAAATTTAACTTTGGATAAATTACATAATTTATTACATATTAAATTACATAATTTCTAATTTTCAATGTGCTGACAGAAAGTATTATAACCAAGCCCTCGCAGCTTCTTCTGTACTAAAAACCTGGAAAATATATGATCTTGCAGATTTACTGCATTCACTGAAAAAAGTAGAAAAGGCCGTTTCGAAGGGTTGGTCTACAATGATTGCCTCTGTGATGCTGTTATACTTTCGAAGAGCATTCTTTAGTTTTTCAATTGAATTTGCAATCTCCCTAACCTGCATATCAAAAACAGTATTTCGGCAGTCAATGAGCACTTTTAAATCTCTTGGCAAAACATCATCACCTTCAATTACCAAATAATGATTCATGAGATCTTCGATGGTTACGGTACCTGATACTTTGAGTTCAAGAAGCTTTGTGTTCTGATTAAACGTATAAGTTCTCATTTATCAGGATTGGGTTTATGGCTAAATTATACAATAATCTTTTCACATTCAAACGGATATCAGGAACCAGAATTGGTAATAAGTGCCCTGTGATTACCAATAATCTCAGTATTCATCAACGATCGATTGTACAAGCGGAGATTCGTAACCTCGCCTTTAATATTAACAGATTCATCGGCTAACCGCGGTAACTCGATCGTGTCAAATTGGAAATCTTTCAAATCAATCGAATAGCGTCCCCAACCAAAGGCCCGGATGTTACGGCCGTTATTGACCGTTCCATTGATGATGAATTGAATAATTCGAGGTCCATGGTCAACAGTTACCGAAACACTATGCTCCAGGCCAGTCGCCTTAATCAAACCGGGATCAGAATGCCAGGTATCGGTTTGTTCTCCACCGCTCAGCGCAATCTCAATGGCCCCAAAATCAGCCGTTTTCAATTCAACTGACCTTCCTTCCTCATCATTTGCAGTGAAGATGACTTGTCCTGGTTTGAGAGTTGCGAGTACCAGGCTGAAATCAATGGTGAAACCATCCTCAAAGGTGTTGGCCTCTTCTGATGTTGTTTCAACCGGGCTCACTGTTGAGATATCTTCTTCAGACAACTCAACAACCAGGTGGTCGGTAGTCACTTCATCGACCTCAAGCTGAGACCACAAGGCATTTAGGAAGTCATTGGGAATTAGATGACAACGCGCATCAGTCTTGTTGGTTTCTGTGATCCAGTATTTACCATCCTGCTCAATCAAATCGGGATAGCTCATTCTGATGGATGGATTGTCTTCATACAACAAAATTTCGGGTTGGCTCCATACGATTTTGCCATCTCGTTCAATTCCTCCACTGAGCCAGGCTGGATTCCTGGTGCCAAAATTCCAGCCCCCGTTGTTGTGATACCAGAACAGGTATTTACCATTCTTACATTTCCATATCCGGGGACAAGCACGCGGTGTTTTGATCTTGATGCCATTTTCATATGTTGGCGGTTGTGGCAAAGTCCAGGTTTTCCCACCATCTGTAGAATAAGACTCGAGCGGATAGCCGGATACAGTTCGATTCATGCAATAGAGTGTGCCATCTTCAAGCTGGAAGAGGTTATGTTCTGAATTGATGACCCCATAGGCCGGATTCTTGATGCCACTGTCAGTTTCAGGTAGCAAGTTCCATTTCAACTTGCTAGCATCTTGCTCAGTATTAATGTTGGTGCATTGAAGTAACCAGCCTTCACTATATTCTAGCATATATTGGCCAATTTTTGTAAACGCCAGCATCATACCACCGTTGAAATCAATGGGTTTACCAATGCCCCAGAAAATCTGCACCTCACCAGCCCAGTCGTTATTCAAATCAACCAGCTTATTTGGCACATCGACCCGGTGTTGTTCTGACCAGCTTTCACCACCATCATCTGAGTATTTAAAACAGTACCATCCCAGTAAATCTTCACGGATGTTTTTCTGCTTTTTCAATCCATGAATCTTATCCCCGTTGTACGTATAGAAGACATACACCCTGCCATAATCAGTGAGGTAGGGCATAGCCCATGAGGCAGATTCCTTTTTCGGCTGTTCAATCCTGATGGTATCAGACCAATTCCGACCTTGATCAATGCTTCGGCAAGCCACAATGTGCTGCCCCTTACTCCCTTCATGTCCTGCACTAGTCGTGAAGCAGCACAGCCAGGATCCATCATGCAGCACCACTACATAGGGTTGATCGCAGTAGCCATGAGAATAAATGGAATGACCATTTGCAGCATTTCGCCAGTCAACTAACTGACTATGAGCAAGGTTAATTGAACCAAAGTTGATTAAACAAATGAGAACTAAAAGCTTAAAACAAAACAAAATCCGGGTGGGTATATTTTGAAACATCACAGTATGATTTAGATTTCAGTTCCTCGAAATTAAAATAAATATTCAAAGCAAATGTTATGTGGATGAGTTTCCTCAACTATAAAGAAGACTCATTGTAAAACCTTCATAATTAATTAATAGCAGGTTAATATTGGGTTTAATCTGCTGATGTATTTTGCAATTGATACAGAATGCTTGGTTATCAAATAATAAGAACGATTAAACAAGGAGGAAGATAACATGCAAAAACAATCATACAACAAAGCAAAATTTCAACCAACAAACAATACAGCTGGAATTTTCATTATCGGATCAGCAGCCTTTGGTATACTACTTCTACTAGCAATGGCAGTTTATTTACTGAGCTAATGCCGTATTACATTCTAAATGTGGCGTTTCGGAGCACCAGGCATCAAGCCTGGTATCCATAACATTATTATACATTGTCAGCACAGGTCCAGCAAAGACCACAACTACAACTACAACTACAATCACAACAACCATGACAACATGACAACAAAAAAACCACCCCAAATTTTCATTTGCAGTGGTTTTCATTTCGAACGAATGTGCCCAGTAAAGGACTCGAACCTTCACGTACTTGCGTACACTAGTCCCTGAAACTAGCGCGTCTACCAATTCCGCCAACTGGGCGAGGCACACATTTGTGCCCAGAACAAGAATCGAACTTGCAC
>CAYUGX010000082.1:0-15586 GCA_964444375.1 uncultured Porphyromonadaceae bacterium
ACAACAAGCGACCTCAAGCTTTTGTATTATTCATTAAAGGCCGAATGGTTTGCCTCTATACATACGAAAGTGATTTAGGAGACGGTTGGGAAGATCCGGCTGTCCATAACGATTCACAAGCCACACGTCTGAAGGCACTTCGCATGGGTGCCAATATGGTGAACTTTGTTTTTGTCAAACGCTAACCTCCCCCAACCCGTCGCTTACGAAGGGGCTGAGGGAGACTTGCCGGGACCATTCTTTTTGGGTTTTCTTCCCGCCTTTTTCAATGCCTCGTTTATAATCCATTCCATGTGGCCGTTGGTACTCCGAAACTCGTCTGCCGCCCATTTTTCAACAGCCTCATACATGCTTGGATCAAGACGCAAAACAAATGACTTTTTCTTTGTCATATTTAATTGTGGAGTGTACCCGCGTTGACAACCGGACGGGCAGACTCATCAGAGCATAAAACAACCATAAGATTTGATACCATGGCAGCTTTTCGCTCTTCGTCCAGGTGTACGATTTCTTTCGACGATAATTCAGCCAATGCCATATCAACCATTCCCACAGCTCCTTCAACAATCTTTGCACGAGCAGCTACAACAGCTGTTGCTTGCTGGCGACGCAACATGGCTCCGGCGATCTCAGACGCATAAGCGATGTAATTGATGCGAGCTTCAATTACCTTGATACCGGCAATCTCAAGTCGCTCAATAAGCTCCTCGGCCAGATCATGATTCACTTCATCCCCACCCGACCGCAGAGTCACCTCAGCTTTCATATCCTCAAAATTATCGTATGGATACGTTCCGGCTAACTTTCTCAAAGCCGCTTCACTTTGAACAACGACGAAATGCTCGTACTCATCAACGTCAAAAGCTGCTTTAAAGGTATCTTCAACCTTCCAAACCAATACCAGTCCAATCATAATCGGATTACCCACCTTATCGTTTACTTTAATTGGCTGGCTGTCGAAATTCCGAGCACGTAATGAGATCTTTTTTCGAACGAAAAAAGGATTTACCCAGTAAAAACCGTACTCTTTTATAGTGCCCTTATAGCTACCAAACAATACCATAACCACTGATTCATTCGGGTTCACGATGACCAACCCAAACAAGCAGAAGAAACTGATGACCATTACCACCACGTAAATGGGCTTCATGGGGAGGAAGATTATTCCAAGCGTTGCACCCACCAGTAAAATGAACCAAAAGGTAAACATCAAATACCCATTAGCTCCACGAAAGTCTTTTTCTGTTTTCATAATAATATCATTTTGATATCACAAATATATCATATTTGGTTTTCATAGCCAAAAAAAAAGCCGGAAAATTTTTCCGGCTTTATCTTGAACATTTGGGTAGTTAGTTCAAATACATGTCAATTCCGTCTAACGTTCGGGATTTCTCATAATGATATGATTGAGCAAAATCCAAAATGGCCTGAACACTTTCAGCTGAAGGCCCGCTTAGGCAATTCGCTGCAGCATCCTTTTTATAATCACATTCTTCCATTTTCATTTCCCAATCTTCAAGCTCTCCAGTAACTTTTTCAAACTCATTGACAAGATAGAACAGTGTAGATAATCTTTGCATAGGCAACGGTATAATTGTTTTATATACTTCCTTAACGGGGCAAACTACTGATTAGTATACGTTCTCAAAAAAAAGGCCGGTAAAATGAATTACCGGCCCGGACCAATACTCACTTTGCCATGAAATGATCAGGACAGGGTGAGATTCATATTATACTCTTCCATCATTTTACGCATATTAATTAAAGCATAACGCATGCGACCTAATGCGGTATTGATACTCACGCCGGTTTGATCAGCAATCTCCTTAAAACTCAGACCACAGTAATGACGTAAATACACAACATTGCGCTGATCAGCAGGCAAACTCTCTAGCAAAGTTCTTACTTCTGAATAGATCTGGTCTTGTACCATTGTATCTTCAACCGTATCCTCAGCCAACTTTTTTGAGTTGAACAGATCCATTTCTGAATCGTCATTTGACAAGGTCTTCTGTAATTTCTGTTTTCTGTAATAGTCAATGATAAGGTTATGAGCAATTCGCAATACCCAGGAAACGAATTTTCCCTTATCTTGATACTTGCCTGCCTTTAACGATTTGATCACCTTAATAAAGGTATCCTGAAAAATATCTTCAGCCAGGTGCTGGTTTTTTACGATGAGCAGAATATAGGTAAATACTCTGTTTTTGTGTCGGGAAATTAATTCTTCGATGGCTGATTGCTTGCCATCTACAAACTGTCTCACGAGGACATGGTCCTCCAGGATATGTGCGTTCAAAACTACCTCCAATTTTAATATTCAAGAAGTAGATTTGTTTCTATAGACAGTCCTCCTAAACTTTTTTGTTTAACCTTGGTTTTAAAATCTAACGCAAGTTTAGAAAATATATTTCATTTCACGAACATATTTCTTCTTGCGCAGTCAAAAAACTTGTAATTTCACTCAATTTTCTCACTAGAAGCATGCAAAAATCATGCCCAAAGACAACAATACAGATAACTACATCACAATACGGGGTGGCCGGGTTCACAACCTGAAGAATATTGATCTTGACTTACCTAGAGATCAGCTAATTACTATTACCGGCTTGTCGGGTTCAGGAAAATCCTCTCTGGCCTTTGACATTCTATATGCAGAAGGGCAGCGGCGGTATGTGGAAAGTCTTTCCGCTTATGCCAGGCAATTTCTTGGGCGATTAGACAAACCAGAAGTAGATAAAATAAGTGGTATTCCACCGGCCATTGCCATTGAGCAAAAGGTGAATACCCGCAATCCCAGGTCAACAGTAGGTACTTCAACTGAAATATATGACTACCTGAAGTTATTGTTCGCCAGAATTGGCAAGACCCACTCTCCAAAGACCGGTAAAATTGTCGAGAAACACTCAGTTTCACAGGTAGTTAAGCGTCTTGTCTCCCTGCCGGATGGAACCCGACTGATGATCTTATCCCCACTTGTAATCGAACAAGGTCGAGATTTACGGCAGCAGTTGGAAGTGCTGGCACAGCAGGGATTTTCGAGAGTTGAAGAAAATGGAGTGATTCGTAAAATTCAGGATGTTCTGGATGAGGAAGACGCAATGTGTACCGGATGTCATTTCTCCATCATGGTTGACCGTATATTAATTGACTATGCTGACGATGATTTGAATGCCAGAATGGCCGATTCTGTTCAAACGGCTTTCTACGAGGGAAAAGGAGATTGTATGATCAAGATCTTTGATCAGTCGGGACAGTTTCTTACTGAAGAATATAATGACAGGTATGAAGCCGATGGAATACAATTCGAAGAACCCACTGTTCACTTATTCAGTTTTAATAACCCCGTTGGGGCCTGTTCGATATGTGAAGGATTTGGCAGCACAATTGGAATTGATGAAGATCTGGTTATTCCCAATAAATCACTTTCTGTATTCGATGATGCCATCGTTTGCTGGAAGGGAGAAAAAATGAAGGCATGGAAGGAAAAATTGGTATTAAGTGCTCCAAAATTCAACTTCCCTATCCATAAACCCATATTAAAGCTCTCACCTACAGAAATAGATCTCCTCTGGACCGGAAATCGTCATTTTAAAGGCCTGAATGACTTTTTCAAGCATCTTGAAGACAAATCATACAAGATTCAATATCGCGTTATGATGGCCAGGTACCGGGGGAAAACAAAATGTCCTTCTTGTCGGGGCAATAGACTTCGTAAAGAAGCTGAATGGATCAAAATAGATGGCCGGTCAATAACTGAATTAGTTGATTTACCCATTAATGATCTGCAATCCTTCTTTCATGAACTGACCTTATCTGAGCAGGATCACGCCATCGCCGGACGCCTATTGGTAGAAATACGGAATCGTCTTGACTACCTAACCAAAGTTGGTTTGGGTTATCTAAACCTAAATCGCACCTCAAATACCTTGTCGGGTGGTGAATCACAACGGATAAACCTAGCCAGTTCATTAGGGAGCAGTTTAGTTGGATCACTCTATATTTTAGATGAACCTAGTATTGGATTGCATCCCAGGGATACTCATAGGCTAATAGAGGTGCTTAAACAACTTAAAGATCTGGGAAATACTGTTCTTGTCGTAGAACACGACGAAGAGATCATCCGTTCGACTGATTTCATTGTTGACATTGGGCCCAAAGCAGGACGTCTGGGCGGCGAAATTGTATTCACAGGAAGTCTTTCGGCCATGGTTGAGACCTCTCAGGGTCTAACGGCACAATACTTGCTGAATGAAGATAAGATCCCAATTCCGCCTGTAAGAAATTCATGGAACAACTACCTGGATATTCTCGGAGCCTGCGAGAATAATCTGAAAGGAATTGATGTGAGGATACCACTTGAGGTTATGACTGTTATTACTGGTGTAAGTGGCTCTGGAAAGTCTTCTCTAATCAATCAAATTCTGCACCCGGTGCTGGCAAAGCATTTAAACGGGCAATCGAGTAAGGCGGGCAGGCACGGCTCAGTTGAGGGCGATTTACATCTCCTTGGTAGCGTTGAATTGGTTGATCAAAATCCAATTGGCCGGAGCTCCAGGTCTAATCCAGTGACATACTTGAAAGCCTACGATGAAATCAGAAAACTCTATTCGAGCTTGCCACAATCAAAAATGAACGGTTTCAAGCCAGCCCATTTTTCATTCAATGTAGACGGGGGTCGATGCGAAGAATGTCAGGGAGAAGGAGTAATAAAGGTCGAAATGCAATTTATGGCCGATGTCTATTTAGTATGTGATTCTTGCCATGGCCATCGATTCAAGGAGGAAGTTCTTGACATCAAATACCATGGCCACAACATTCACGATCTGCTTGAACTCACCGTTGATGAAGCCATTGATTTCTTCACCGAACAAAATGAAAACCAGGCAAAGAAAATTGCATCCCGGCTACAGCCATTATTTGATGTTGGGCTCGGCTATGTGAAATTGGGACAATCTTCATCAACTCTATCGGGAGGCGAAAGTCAGCGTGTTAAGCTTGCCTCTTTTCTATCTAAAGGACAGGATAGAGAGAAAACCTTTTTCATCTTTGATGAACCCACGACTGGACTTCATTTTCACGACATCAAGGTTCTTCTGGCTGCTTTCAGGGCTTTGTTGGATCGGGGACATTCCATTGTTATCATCGAGCATAATCCTGAGATTATCAAATCGGCTGACTGGGTCATCGATTTGGGGCCTGAAGGAGGCGACTTGGGCGGCGAGCTCGTTTTTGCTGGAAAGCCAGAGGATCTGATCACATGCAATCAGTCACATACCGGGAGTTTTTTACAGGGAAAATTCAATTAATTGCTATGTCAAACACATCAAAAAAATCAACAGATCCATTGCTGAGTCAGGATAAATCAATGGTCAAAAAAGAGATTCAACGGTTACGTTCAGAAGGTAAACTGAGTGATGTTCCCCGAATCGTTGACGGATTAAAAGCACAGCATTCAAGTGAAATGAAAGGTGAAATCATTGCATTGCTTTCAGACACGAAGGCAGATGGTATGGTGGATCAGATGATTGATCAGATTAAAACACCTGAGAACAAGGGAATTATTCAAGACCTTGTTGAAATTTGCTGGCAGTCTCAACTGGACTATACGGCCCACCTTGATTTTTTCGTTGACGTTTTCCTGACCAGCGATTATGCCACAGCTATAGAAGCATTCTCTTTGGTTGAAACCAGCCTTGAAGAGAAACAAGTCGACCATGAAACCTGTCAAGCGCTAATTCATAAGATCAAGACGGTGCTATTCGACCTGAACGTTGATATGAAAAATCTGGCAGTAGAATTGATACATGTACTGGACGCTTAATGTCGGCTAGAGAAATAACGCATAAATTGAGATCGCTCCCACATTCGTGGATTGGCATGAGACTTGTAATTCATTGCTCCTCTAAAATCGGCTATACTGGCAAATTCTTTTTCGTCCATCCATTCATTCAGCTCGCTGATCATGGTAGCCAGGTAATCAATACCATTGATATAAAGTGTAGAACAAACCTGAACGGTTTGCGAGCCCGCCAATAATAGTTTTATCGCGGCCGAACTGTCATGTACACCCGTAGATGCTGCAATTTCGATATTCTTAAGACGATCGCTAACCAGGCTGACCCAGCGCAGTGTATTTCTTAGATCAGATGGGTTACTAAAAACCTCAGCTGAAGTAATTTGCATGTCGCGAAGATTGATGTCAGGCTCATACAATCGGTTAAATAGCACTACCCCATTCACACCAAGTTGATAAAATCGATTAACAACATACAGTATATTGGTGAAGTAGCTCGACAGTTTTAATACAATGGGTAAATCAACCACCTTGCGTATTTTCTCAACCAAACGAAAATACTTATCCTCATAACTTGCAGAACTCTCCCCGTCAACAGGCAGGATGAAAACATTCAATTCCAGACCATCAGCACCGGCCTCTTCAATTTGTTTAGCAAATCCAATCCAGTCTGATCCGGATATACAATTGATGCTAGCAAAAACCGGCAAACTCAACTCCTTTTTGGCTTTCTCGATGAGGTTTAGGTACTGATCAACAGAGTTGGCTTTTGTGTAGTTTTGGATGTAGTCAGCCGCCTCAGGGTATGAATTCTCTTCGATCAAGCGATCGGCTTCGAAATTTATCTGCTCTTCAAACAGCGATTTGAGTACTACAGCTCCGGCACCCAGTTCATCAATCTTCTTTAGTTTTTCAAACGAATCTGCTAAACCTGAACTACTTACAATAAGGGGATTTCTCAGGGACATTCCGAGATATGTGGTTTCTAAATTTGCCATTGAATTGATATTATTCCATTATTTATGGCGTCCAAAGTAATGGAATTATTCGAGATTTTCAATCAGATTTATCAGACCAAATCAACGTGAACCAAACAGTAAGCTCCCTACCCTGATCATGTTGCTACCGGCTTCAATGGCTAACTGATAATCACCTGACATCCCCATTGACAGGTATTGCAAGTTGTACCTGTCTTTGAGTTCATCATAGAGCTCATTCAGGCTCTGAAACTCCTTTTGAATCTGTTTCTCATCATTCGTAAATGTTGCCATCCCCATAAGTCCCAACACATCCACATGACTCTGTTGTTCGACATAACCATCATAAAAGAGGCTTGATGCTTCTTGAAAAGTGAATCCATACTTGTGCTCTTCTTCGGCAATGTGAATTTGCAGCAGCACCTGAACTTTTCGATTTACCTTACGTGCTTCTTTTTGTATGGCATTCAACAATTTTTGTGAGTCAACTGAATGAATCAAGTGAACAAATGGAACGATTGCCTTCACCTTATTGGTTTGCAAGTGCCCAATCATATGCCATTCAATTTCGTCAGGCAATAGTGGCTGCTTGTCGACTAATTCCTGAACGCGGTTCTCACCAAAAACCCGCTGACCGGCCTCAAAGGCTTCATTGATGATTGAAATTGGCTTCGTTTTTGAAACGGCCACAACTGTAACATCGTGTGGAATATCGCTTCGCAATGATTGTAGGTTTTCTCTGATCAAAGACATCATTCTATTTCTTTAGCCGGCTCAAAGATAAGTTTTACCGCAAACAATAGCTTGTTGTCAGGATAGCGTTTCACAACGCCAGTCCATTGCCCGTCGGGGTCTTTATTCACAGCACAGCAATACTCATCACCCAAACGGGCCTCACTCAAAAAGTTGACCGTAATTTCAGACAGTTGATGTGTTTTCAGCCATTCAAGTGGTAATTCATTGTATATCCATTCAAGATAGCGGGTATTATTGACATGCCATTGCACATCAATATGACTGTTTCTTACGGGTTGGGGATTTGACCACTTGAAGGGCCCGTTCACAACGACTTTCCCTGCTCTTTCCGCTATCGCGTTGAGGTCTGCCGTTTTACTGGCGTAATCGTCATGATTGAGTCTGACCGGTCGCCGGTTTGCCATATCAATTTGGCTCCATGAACTGGTACCGGTGATTAGCCTATCACCCTGTAAAGAAAGAATCTCGAAATCTCTGAATGCCACAATTCCGGCCATATCCTTAGGCCAGGTTCGAAAAATAACGCGTTCGTCCCAGAGTGGCAGCCTGCTAATGTGAATGAGTGCGCGAATTAAGACCCAGTACCGATTATTCTTCTTCAGGTCTTCAAACCCGAATCCTTTTCTTATCGCATCTGAGCTCGCTGCATGTTGAAACCATTCAAAAAGAGCAACTAATTTAAGACGGCCAAATGGATCGATTGCATAATTAGAAACAGTAAATTCCTTCGACCAGATTAATGATTCATCCATGGCTATAATCGTTTCAATTCATCAACAATCTGGAGCAAGGCAGGCACTAATGAAGCGCCAAACTTCTTTGATCTTTCAATGCTCCAACCCAGATTCAAATTGGGCAGGTTAGCATTGTCTTTGAATGGCATTTCAACTGTGAGAGCAAGGCAATTAAAACTTTCAGCCAAATTCTTTGAGCAAATTGATAAATTAGCTTTACCGGGCTTATCCATTGGATAGCCATATTGATCCTGAAAATCAGGTGATGCGTTCTTCCAAGCTTCGATGAAGCTCGATTGATGCTTGGCCAGGCGCTTGTCAAAGGAAGGTATCCCATCAATTCGAGAAACAAAATTATAGGGCAGTTCTTCATCACCGTGGATATCGAGACATAAATCAAGTCCTGTTTGCTCCATCTTCTTCCGAACATAATATACCTCCGGACTGTGTTCTGGACTAGGATCAGCCCATTCACGATTTAGATCTTTTCCAGCTGCATTAACCCGTATATTTCCCAAGGCACTCCCATCTGGGTTCATATGAGGAACCACATAGAATACTGCCTTTCGCAGTATTTTCACCGTTTCAGGATCATTATTTTCGATCAATTTGGCGAGTAATCCTTCAATAAACCACGATGCCATACTCTCGCCTGCATGCTGACGTGCTATGATCCAAATCCTCCTTTTGAATACGGATGGCTCGCCGATGGTTAGCAGATCGATGTCTTTCCCTTCAATGGTTTCGCCTAGTACTTCGAGTTGACCCAGAGGATTACTTTGAATCTTGGCAACAAGATCCAGGTGTTGTTCGTAAGAATAGGGTGGAAAATAGGCAAAATAGACCACATCGTGTTCAGGCCTGATGTCAAATGACAACACCTGCTCATCATAGGCTGTTTGACATCTAAACCAATTCTGACGATCATAAGAGGCACAGACCTGGTAGTTTTTCCATCCGGCAGGGGAAAAAGCTTCTGAAGCATTAAGAATCTGAACGCTCACCTGATGATTACGTCCACCGCTGAGTCTGAAATAGAACCATTGGGTAAATTTAGCGAGCGTATCAGCTCTCAGATTTAAAGCTATTCTAGTTTTTTGAGCTTGTGTTTTGATAGATTCAACGACAATGCTGCCGCCATCGAAGTTGGTTGAAATTTTCATTGGTTCACATTTGTTGTTGAAAAACCTGGATGCAAATTTCTAAAAATTCAGAGGAATATTTAGGATAAAATCAGATTTTTGCGCTATGGTGGATCAGGAACAGGAATTACAAAATTTGATTTCCCAGGGTGAACACCTTCATCAGGACTTTAAATATTTTGTCCAGGATTCAAGAAAGATCGCCAGATCTCTGTGTGCATTTGCAAATACAGATGGCGGACGATTGTTGATCGGTGTAAAAGATAACGGGGCAATCGTTGGTGTTAAGACCGATGAAGAGTTTTATATGATTGAGGCTGCTGCTGAGATTTACAGTAAACCCCCGGTTACTTTCGTCAGTAAGATCTGGAAAATAGCCGGTAAAAGTGTACTGGAAATCAACATTCCTGAAAGTACGAAGAAACCTCACTTTGTGATAAATCAAGATGGAACAAGGGAGTCGTTTATCCGCATTGATGATGAGAATATCATCGCTCCCTCTGTGATCACGAAAATATGGATAAAACAAAACCAGAAAAAAGACCGGTTGATGAGGTACTCTGGAGCAGAAGAAATCTTATTCGATTACTTAGAATTGAATCAGCACATAACTGTTTCGGCTTTTAAAAAGCTTGCTAAACTTTCTGAGAAAAGCTGTGTCGAAATCATATCAAACCTGGTTGTTTTCAATATTTTGCAATATGAATTTGAGCAGGGAGAGTTTCGCTTCATTGAAAAAAGTGAATAATTCGTTGATTTTCTTTCCGGTGTTTTGAACCATGCCCGGTTTTTTTTGTTTAACATCTGCTAACCAAATAATAAACAATATGGCGAATCTTAAAACTTCTTATCTTGGTGTTGAGCTCAAAAACCCAGTGGTAGTAGGCGCTTGTGACCTGCTTGAAAACCCTGAAAACCTTTTAAAAATTCAAGAGGCAGGTGCAGGTGCGATTGTCTATAAATCCCTTTTTGAAGAGCAAATTCAACTGGAGGATCTTGAGCTGGAAAATCAACTCAATGAATACAACAACAGGAATGCTGAAATGACCAGTCTTTTTCCTGAAGTGAGTCATGCTGGTCCAAATGAATTTTTGTTTAAACTAAAAAAGGCAAGAGAAACAGTTGAGATTCCATTTTTCGCCTCATTGAATGCTGTGTATTCTGAAACATGGGTAAAATATGCAAAGTTATTGGCTGAGGCTGGAGTGGATGGACTGGAGTTGAATTTATATCATGTTCCTTTCTCATTCGACGAAAGTGCCGAAGAAATTGAAAATAAGCAGCTATCTATTGTTAAGTCTGTGATCGAAGCAGTGAACATTCCTGTTAGTGTTAAGCTAGGTCGCTATTACACGAACCCACTAAAGATGGTAAAAGCCTTAGATGAATTGGGCGTGAATGGAGTTGTTCTGTTTAACAAATTATTTCAACCCGATATTGACCTTGAAAAGGAGAAGCACAGTACTCCATGGAATCTTAGTAATCAAGATGAATATAAGCTTGCACTCAGGTATGCTGGTTTGTTGAGTGGAGAAATTGATGCAGATATCATTGGTAGTTCAGGCATATCGTCAGGAGAAGAAATGATTAAGCTTTTACTTGCTGGCGCAGATGCTGTTCAGGTAGTGAGTACCTTATACAGGAACGGAGTAGATGTTATCAAATCAATGTTGTCAGAACTCGAATCTTGGATGGATGCCAATGAATACCAATCGATTGACAGCTTTAGGGGTAAATTGTCGCGCAAGAAGCTGAGTAACCCATTTACATACAAGCGTGCTCAGTATATTGATGCCATGCTGAATAGCGAGCGAATATTGGGAAGACCTGTATTGTAATACTATAGTCGTAGTCGGTTGCTATTATTTTCTTCGGAATACGTAACCCGTACCCCGAACAGTATCAATGGCAACTGACTTTTCTTTTTTCAGGTATTTCCGCAAGCGGCTGACGAAAACATCCATGCTTCTACCGAGGAAATAATCATTCTCACCCCATAGTTCTTCCAGAATATCTTCACGTTTTACCAGCTTGTTCTGATGGTTGATGAAGTACTTCAACAGCATACCTTCTTTCATGGTAAGCTTGTGGCTGTCTTCAGGCCCCTGCAGAACCAGTTCTTCAAAAGAAAACTCATACTGCCCAATCTGATAGGCATTTAATTCGGGTGTTCCGGTTCTTCGTAAAATATTTTGTATCCTCAGCACAAGCTCATCCACGTCAAAGGGCTTAGAAATGTAATCGTCTGCTCCGATTTTTAACCCTCTGATTCGATCTTCCTTCAGACTTTTCGCAGTCAAGAACAAAAAAGGTATATCAGGCTTTTTCTGGTTTATCTTTTCAGCCAGTTCATAGCCATCCATTTTTGGCATCATAACATCAAGCACACAAATGTTCACTTCCTCATTGGAAAAAACCTGCCAGGCTTCTTCACCATCGCGGGCTAAAAACACGGTATATCCTTGCATTTCTAAGTATTGTGAGAGGATGTTGCCTAAATCAGCATCATCCTCAGCCAGTAGTATTCTTTGCTCTGCCATTTACTGGTAATTTTATGGTAAAAGTACTCCCTTTACCCAGTTTGCTTTGTAAGGAAATCGTACCCTGATGGGCTTCAATTATTTGACGCACATAAAATAATCCCAGACCCAGTCCCTTTACTTTATGAATGTCACCGGTGTGGACCCGATAGAATTTTTCAAATATGCGTTTCATGTTGTCTCTTGAGATTCCAATACCGTTGTCTTGAATTGATATCACGAGATGGTCGCCCATCGTACAAGCTATTGTGATCTCTGGTTCGTGATCGTTGTATTTGACTCCATTCGCCAGGAGATTATGCAAGGCAGTGGCAATCTGTGTTTCATCGAGAAATACCTTTAAGTCTGCTGGCACATCACACTTTTCATGAATGGTTAGCTTATGGTCTTTGCATTCCCACTTGAAAGCCTCTACTAAACCGTGCAGGAAATCAGCCAAATTGAACCAGCGTTTGTCCAATTCAAATTGTTTTCTCTCCCACATACTCACTTCAAGCAAGTGGCTAATTTGTTTTGAGAGCTGCTTGTTTTGTCGACCGATCATCTTAGCTGTACTTTTCACTTTATCTCTATTGGATACGAAGTCATCATTGCCTAATGACTTGGTGGCAATGGCAATCGTTGAAAGAGGTGTTTTTAGCTCGTGCGTCATGTTATTGATGAAATCAGTCTTCAATTGTGATAAACGCCTTTCTTCAAGCATATTTCGCAAATTCAGAATAAAAATAAAAGCCACCGTAATTAGTGCAATAATCATCATGATCCCCACCCCAATCATCTGGCTAAAAATCATCTTCCTTTTCTGATCAAAATCTACGAGCAGTATATAGTTACAATTAAAATGATTGCCGTAATATTCAAAATACTTTACGTTTAGAAACTTTTTCACATCCTGCTCACCAACCAAAAAATCGAGATCAACCTTATTATTAGTGGGATCAATTTGTATGGTATCGATGAAACCAGAGAGTGTTAGTTCTTCAATAGATAAGAGTATTTTAACCTCCGTCTTTATTCCGTTCTTGACCAGAATATCGGCAATAATTTTATCAAGGTATTGATTGGTTTGAAATTCCTCTGCCAATGTACTTAATGCATAGTTTTTAAATCCGGCGGTGTCAATAACATCCCGGGTGCTGAAATAATTCAGCAGCCATTCAGCTTGCAGATCCATTGCTTTATGCGCTGTACGTAAGCCTAGCCCACTTTGAATATCCTCGTAAAAGCTTAGACCCTGTAGTATGATTTCTTTATATTCGTTGTCAAACTTGTCTGTTTCCAGCTGATAGATCCGCTGCACAGTATAAATCTGCAAGCCAACTAAAATCGCCAGGGCAAATATGGCTAATGCAATTTGTATTTTTGATCGATTCATTTGATCACAAAAATATAAGCTAAATGTTCCCAATTGCCACATTAACCGAACGTTAACCGGGCATTAACACAGCTACGTATCCTTTTACTTTACTTTTGACATTGGATAACCAATACTTATTTGCCATGAATTTAGTTAAACATTTTGTACTGCTTCTTGCTCTGGGAATATTTTTCGCCGGTGTTGAAGCAGAAGCACAGACTAAGAAGTCTGAAAAAGAAAAAAGAGAACAGCTCAGAAAGATGGAGGAATCCCTAAAAGAAGAAAGGAAAGTACGTCAGGTTGAAATTGAGCGTGCTCTTGAAGAAGCTAAAGTTCTCGAAGAAGAACAGCTGGAAGAATTGCTCGAACAACATGCCACCCAAAAAGAGTTGGCCCTCAAAAGCTACCGAAGAGCCATGGAAGAAGCAAAAGGAGCAGTTAAGCTGGGTGAATTAGATGAAGCTTTGAATTTTTCCGGAGAATGGCCTGACTTCGAATTCAAGGCTCAGGATTTTTATGCTACTCCATATCGTGGTTTTTATTCCACCAACAAAGAAGCCACTTCACTGAATATCCAAAAGGAGATAGAAGATTTGACTTTTGAGACCCAGTTTAAGTATGAAGTACAGACTGGATCAGAATCATTTCTATTTGCTGCAAGTGGAACAGTAGATGAGGGTACCATAAAGATCAGATTGATTAAACCTGATGGTCTTGTCGCTCAGGAATTTGAAGTATCCCCATTGGCCGATGTGAAATGGTCACAGCGCCTAAAATGGGATGAAGAAAGTGAAAAAGACAATGTCGGTACATGGACAATCACAGTTTCAGCCAACCAAGCTACTGGCAATTACAATGTAACGGTCAGAGCCAATTAGATTGTTGACTCAACATAAAAAAAGGGTGACCATTTCGGTCACCCTTTTCTTTTGTATCTATCTCACATTAGTCTAGCTTATGAATCACTAAGCCAGATCGCAGTTTTGGTTCAAACCAGGTTGTTTTTGGGGGCATAATATTATCAGTATCGGCTATATCCATGAGCTGTTTCATTGAAACTGGATACAATGCGATTGCGACCTCCATCTCACCACTATCAACACGCTTTTCTAACTCACCCAGACCGCGAATACCTCCGACAAATTCAACCCTTTTGTCGGTACGTAAATCTTTGATCCCAAGCAATTCATCCAGAATTAGATTTGAACAAATCGTAACATCCAAAACACCAATAGGATCACTATCATCATATCTTCCCTCTTTGGTTGTAAGGCTGTACCAGGTACCATCCAGATATAAACCGAAGTTATGCAGGGCATCAGGTCGATAGGCAGATTTTCCCTTTTCTTTTATGTCAAAATTCTTCTCCAGGGCCGTCAAGAATGCTTCTTTTGTGAGACCATTCAGGTCTTTAACAACTCGGTTATAATCAATTATACTCAATTGATTATCTGGAAAATGAACTGCCAGAAAGTAGTTGTATTCTTCTTCCCCACTATGCTGGGTATTCTGTTTTTCCTTTTCTGCACCTACCAAGGCAGCAGCTGCTGTACGATGATGACCATCTGCTACATAGGTATAGGGTATTGCAGCAAATAGGTCGGTGATCTTATCAATGGTTTGCTGGTCATCGACCAACCAAAAATGGAGGCCAATTTCATCATCAGCGACAAAATCGTATACCGGATCATGACTATTTGCCCAATCGAGCATCAGTGTATCAAGCTCTGGATGTGCTCTGTATGTGAAAAATACAGGTTCAATATTAGCATTGTTAATGCGGACATGAATCATACGATCTTCTTCTTTGTCTGGACGCGTTAATTCATGTTTTTTAATGACGCCAGTCAGGTAATCTTCGACAGCTGCAGCTGCGACCAATCCGTATTGGCGTCGTCCATTCATGGTTTGGGCATAGATGTAATACATCTCTTTTTCATCCATCACCAGCCAGCCTTGCTCCTGGAAATAGCCAAATCGTTCTACCGCTTTATCATATACTATCTGATCGTGCTCATCCACTCCCGGGTCAAAATTGATCTCTGGTTTAATAATGTGGTATAGTGATTTTTCATTACCGGCCGCTTCTTGTCTGGCTTCGGCTGAATTGAGTACATCATAGGGTCGTGAAGCCACCTGTGTGACCAGGTCTCTTCTTGGTCTCACACCTTTGAAAGGTTTAATTTTTGCCATGTTTGAGGAGGTATCTAATTACAAAATATAGCTTATTTATTTACCTGAAAGGTTGTATCCCCCTTCTCAAAGAAGACACAAAATACC
>CAYUGX010000083.1:0-15549 GCA_964444375.1 uncultured Porphyromonadaceae bacterium
CATTTCCATACACCAGTTTCGTCATTATAGCTCCAAAGGGGTACGATGTCTCCAGCTTTAATCTCCTCACCCGTATCGGGATTCATGGAGCCCTCCGGTATAGCGAGTTGCAGTGCAACTTCTTGAGAAAAGTTTTCGGCCCTTCGCCCCTGTTCATCTGTTATGACAATACTTGCGAAACTGATTGAGATAAATGATCCGTCCTGTACTGTACCATCAGCAAGAGAAACTGTAGGTTCAGAACCCCCAGGAAAAGCTTCTTCTACACCGGGCTCCTGGGGATTGAAATAGGCCACCTCAATTGACAGTTCACCCTCTAAAGGTTCACCATCTTTGGTCAGAAGCTGCGTGCCTCCAGTGATTTCCATTATCACTTCTTCATGATCTGTTTTTATTTCCGTATCCACAGCAACAACACCATTGCTCACCGCATCTTCCTTTAGGTCGTATACTACCACACCAGCACCAGGATCTTCCTTCTTGAACAGATATACTTCATAAAACTTAGGGCCCTCGTGTGTAATTATCACATTGTGTGTGGTACTCAAATAACCATCTGCCTCAATTGCCAGGTGCATCCGTATTGGATCCTCCCCCGTGACTTCTTTTGTATACGGATCAATGTAAAACATCATATGATCTGTAGCCTCCATCGAATGCAAAATATTCCCATCAAAATCAACAGCCAGGTTTTTATCCTGACCCAGGATATTCAATGCGATTTGTGTATTGTCATTGAACCCGATTGGCTCTTTTGTATTCGCGTCGTAGAAGTTAATATCTACCAGGGTTTTGAATATGTCGAGGTTCAGTGACATCTGTAAATCGTCAGTATCCAGGTCGGGGGCTTCGCAGCCTGTGACGGCTATCAGACAGCCCAGGTAAGTAATGGTTAGGAGATGTTTTAAGGTTTTCATGGTGTAAGAGGTTGTGATTCATGTATAAAGTTATGACATATTGTTCATATAGAGGGTATTGGGTTGGGGATTTCGGCCTGCGGCCTGGGATTTCGTTGCTTCGCTCCTGGGATTGGGGATTCGGCCCTGTGGGCCTGGGATTTCGTCCCGGTGAACCGGGACTGGGATTGGGGGATTTTGGAATTGTTTTTAGTAATTATTTCCAGTTGGGTGGTTTGGGATCGTATATACCAGTATGAAGGATAATAACTCGTTGGCTGAATTTCGGGTGTATCAGCATGCTTTAGAGCTTAGTCAGGTGGCCTGGAGGATTCATTGTGATATTCCCAAACCGAATAGATATTCAATTGGGGATCAGTTTATTCGTTCAATTGACTCCATCGGTGCAAATATTGCCGAGGGCTATGGACGTTATACTTTTAAAGAACGTCTCAATTTCATTAGAATAGCTAGAGGGTCACTCTACGAAGCCGTTCACTGGACAAAACTAATTTCAAGCCGATTTAACATTGCTCAATCACTTACAGAACAACTAAACAAAGACCTTAACCCCCAGGCCATCCTACTCAACCAATACGCCCGCTACCTAAAATCAAAACTCCCCCAATAACCCAATCCCTTAATCCCAGGAGCAAAGCGACGAAATCCCAGTCCCGGTATGCCGGGACGAAATCCCTCAATCCCGGGAGCAAAGCGACGAAATCCCCTTTTTTCCCTACCTTTGCGCGCCATTTAATCACGACAATCATGCACAGCATCAGAAATATAGCCATCATAGCCCACGTTGATCACGGTAAAACAACCCTCGTTGACCGCATCTTGCATCAGGTGAAACTTTTCAGAGACAATCAGGAAGTTGACGACCTAATCCTGGATAGCAATGACCTGGAGCGCGAACGTGGAATTACCATCCTGTCGAAAAATGTATCCGTTAGGTACAAGGAGACCAAGATTAACATTATCGACACCCCTGGCCATGCCGATTTTGGTGGAGAAGTTGAACGGGTATTGAATATGGCCGATGGTGTATTGTTATTAGTTGATGCCTTTGAAGGCCCTATGCCACAGACGCGCTTTGTCTTACAAAAGGCAATTGAGATGAATTTGAAGCCCATTGTGGTGATCAACAAGGTGGATAAACCCAATTGCAAACCTGAGGAAGTACAAGAACAGGTTTTTGATCTGATGGCCCACCTGGATGCCACCGAAGAACAACTCGATTTCCCAACCGTTTATGGTTCATCCAAAAATGGTTGGATGGGTGAAACCTGGGAAGAACCCACCCAGGATGTCAGTTACTTGCTTGATCAAATTGTGGAACATATTCCCCCGGCAGAATATCATGAGGGTACACCTCAGTTAATGATCACCAGTCTCGACTATTCGTCGTATGTGGGAAGAATTGCAGTAGGTCGTTTGTCTCGGGGTACACTTCAGTGGGGACAACAGGTTTCGCTTGTTAAAAGTGATGGTCGTGTTTACAAATCAGCTATCAAAGAAATGTATCGCTTTGAGGGACTGGGTAAAGAAAAGGTCAAAACACCTGTCCAATCTGGTGAGATTCTGGCTATTATGGGTCTCGAAGGGTTTGAGATCGGAGATACTGTAGCCGACCTGGAGAATCCAGAAGGTTTAAAACCAATCTCAATCGATGAACCCACCATGAGCATGATGTTTACCATCAACAACTCACCCTTCTTTGGGCAGGATGGCAAGTTTGTAACCTCGCGTCATCTCAGGGAACGACTCTACAAAGAAACCGAGAAAAATCTGGCTCTTCGAGTTGATGAAACTGAATCACCTGATATGTTGAATGTATACGGACGTGGTATATTGCATTTGTCCATCCTCATTGAAACCATGCGTCGAGAAGGATACGAGTTTCAACTGGGCCAACCACAAGTACTAATTAAGGAGATCGATGGCACCAAGCATGAACCCATCGAGCATCTAACGGTCAACGTTCCTGAAGCATTTCAGGGAAAGGTGATCGAGGCCGTTACGCAACGAAAAGGTGAACTACTAGACATCGAATTCAGAGGAGACCGCAATTCGGTTCAGTTCAATATACCCTCGAGAGGGCTCATGGGTTTGACCAATTTGATCCTAACCCTCACCGAAGGGGAAGCAATAATGGCACACCGCTTCGAAAAATACATGCCCTGGAAAGGCGAAATTGGCTCAAAACGACCCGGTGCCATGATTTCTCTGGAAACCGGAACCAGCATACCATACGCCATCGATAAGTTACAAGACCGGGGAGAGTTTTTTGTACCCCCTGGAGAACCCATCTACCAGGGTCAGGTCATCGGTGAACATGTGCGGCAAAACGACATCGTGGTCAACATTTGTAAAACCAAAAAACTCACCAACATGCGAGCCGCCGGATCCGATGAAAAAATGGGCATCGCACCCCCGCGTAAGTTTTCCCTTGAACAGTACATGGAATACCTCGGTGCAGACGAATACCTCGAAGTCACACCAAAAAACATCCGAATCCGCAAAATCAACCTAAACCAAAAACCCTAATCCCCAAATACCCAATCCCAGGCCGAAGGCCGAAATCCCAGGAGCGAAGCGACGAAATCCCCAATCCCAGGCCCGTAGGGCCAAAATCCCCGTCGCGCAGCGACAAAATCCCACTTTTTCCCTATCTTTCGGCCTTAAAATTCAAAAATCGTTCATCATGAAAAAACTTACCGCACTATTCATCGGTATTGCACTGGCATTCAACTTTTCTGCCAAGGCCGATGAGGGGATGTGGCTCCTACCACTTTTAGAAAAACTGAACATTGGAACCATGACCGAGATGGGTCTGGAACTTACTGCAGAAGACATTTATAGCGTAAACCATTCAAGCTTGAAAGACGCTATTGCCATTTTTGGTGGTGGATGTACCTCTGAGATTGTTTCAGCTAAAGGACTTTTGCTGACTAACCACCACTGTGGATACGGTCAGATCCAGTCGCACTCAACGGTCGAACACGACTATCTCAAAGATGGATTTTGGGCTGCTTCATTCGATGAAGAATTAGCCAATCCTGGGCTTAGTGTGACCTTTCTTGATTACATTAAGGATGTCACTGACGAAATCCTGGCAGAGGTTACTGACGACATGACTGAAGCTGAACGGTCTCAGGCCATCGGTACTGCCGCCCGTAAAGTACAAGGTGAGGTTGAAACCAATGACTTTACATTTGCTCGCATTCAGCCTTTCTTTGCAGGCAACAAGTATTATATGATGGTGTACACCCAATATCGCGACGTTCGATTTGTGGGTGCTCCTCCAAGCTCAATTGGGAAATACGGTGCCGATACCGATAACTGGATGTGGCCTCGCCATACTGGCGACTTCTCTGTTTTCAGAGTATACATGTCACCCGATGGTGAACCTGCAAACTATTCAGAAGACAATGTGCCGTTCGAACCCAAGCATTATCTACCGATTTCAATGAAGGGAGTCAGCGAGGGTGATTTCGCCATGATTCTCGGGTATCCAGGCGGAACAACCCGTTTTATGACTTCTTACGAAATTGATGATGTATTGAGTATCACCCACCCAAACCGGATTAAGATCCGTGGCCAGCGCCAGGAACTCATGCTTGAAGACATGTTGGCTGATGACGCTGTCAGAATAAAGTATGCATCTAAGTATTCAGGATCAACCAACTACTGGAAATTCTCTATCGGACAAAGCAAAGGATTAAAAGATCTCAACGTTGCAGGCCAAAAAGCTGCTTTGCAAGAGAAATTTACCAAGTGGATCAGCATGGATCCTGACAAGCAAAAGAAATACGGAGAAGCCTTAGGCATGATTAAAGAATCGGTTGAAGCCCGGGCACCTTATAATAATGCATCACAGTATTATTCGGAGTGCCTGACTCGTGGAAGCGAAATCATCAGTTTTGCAAACCGCGCAGCCGGTCTGTATCGTCAGTTAGACGAAGGCGCTGACGCTGAGCGTATCAAAGAAACAGCTGATCGCATGAAAAGCAGTGCAGCTGGATTCTTTAAAAACTACAATGCACCAACCGACCAAAAGGTAACGGCAGCCATGATGAAACTGTTTGCAACAGATGTCGCTGCTGAATTCCACGCTGATATCTTCAACACAATCGCCAAAAAGTACAGGGGTGACTACAAAAAATTCGTTGACAAAATGTTTGCCACCTCAGTATTTGCCAGTCAAGAAACCCTGAATGCCTTCCTCGAAAATCCGAGCAAGAAAGTGCTTGACAAGGACATGGCTTATCAGGCTGCTGTTTCAATTTTCACCAAAGCGGGTGAGATTCAGCGCGACGGACGTCAGTTCAACACCAACCTGGCTAAAGGTCAGCGTTTATGGATTGGCGGTGTACTTGAGATGGAAAAAGACGCCACGTTCTATCCCGATGCCAACTTCAGTATGCGCCTCACGTACGGTTCAGTCAAGGCCTACGATCCTAAAGATGCCGTGCATTATAAGTACTATACCACCCTCGACGGTGTGATGGAAAAAGAAGATCCCAACAACTGGGAATTCGTGGTTCCACCAAAACTGAAAGAGCTGTATGAAGCCAAAGACTACGGTGATTATGGAGATGGTGATCAAATGAAAGTTTGCTTCATCACGAACAACGACATAACCGGTGGAAACTCAGGATCAGGTGTCATCAATGGCCGTGGCGAACTCATCGGTCTGGCTTTTGACGGAAATTGGGAAGCCATGTCAGGCGACATCGCTTTTGAACCAGATCTTCAGCGATGCATCAATGTAGATATCCGTTACGTATTGTGGATAATGGATAAGTACGCCGGTGCTGGTCATCTGGTGAATGAAATGACACTGGTATATTAAAGATTTTAACCGTAATAGAAAATATAGAGGCGTTGCGTGCAACGCCTCTGCGCTTTGACCATGGGCATTAACTTTCTTGATATATTTTCGGCTTTCATGGTATTATTTGCTGTGATTGATATTTTTGGGTCTATCCCAATAATCTTGACCATAAAGAACAAGGGTGGACACATTAAAGCTGGTCAGGCTTCTCTAGTCGCGCTGGCTCTTTTCGTTGCTTTCCACTTCCTCGGTGAGCGGATTTTGCACCTGTTTCATGTTGATGTGTCCTCATTTGCTATTGCTGGGTCACTGATTATTCTATTTCTAGCCTTGGAAATGGTCCTCGGAATCGAATTCTTCAAAACCGAAACACCAGCCTCGGCATCCATCGTACCTATCGCTTTTCCATTGATAGCCGGTGCTGGTTCAATCACAACACTCATCTCTTTGCGGGCTGAATATGCCAGCATCAATATCCTGATAGCTGTTGCCCTCAATATGGTAGTGGTGTATTTTGTTCTGCGATTAACCCACTGGTTTGAGCGAATCCTGGGAGAAGCAGGCATACTGATTCTGAAGAAGTTCTTCGGTATTATTCTGCTATCCATTGCCATTAAACTATTCATTTCCAATACAGGTATCCAGATTCAATGAGTGGACCACAAATAACCGTCTATACTGATGGTGCGGCCAGAGGTAATCCAGGTCCGGGTGGCTATGGCGTGGTACTGAAACACAAAGACCGCAGAAAGGAAATATCGGCGGGATACCGCCTCACGACCAATAACCGTATGGAGTTGCTGGCTGTGATTGTAGCCCTTGAAAAGCTTAAGATCAGTCAATCTCAGGTCACCATTTACACCGATTCAAAATATGTGGCCGATGCAGTACAAAAAGGATGGCTTTTCGACTGGGAACGCAAACAATTTAAAAAGAAGAAGAATCCCGATCTTTGGCAACGCTTTTTATTGGCTTATCGTAGACACAATGTTCGCTTCGTATGGGTAAAAGGACACGCTAATATTCCTGAAAATGAACGTTGTGACCAGTTGGCTGTTGAGGCCAGTAAAAGCAATAATCTCCTGCCGGATGTAGTTTATGAAAGAGAACTGAATGCGGATGAGGGAAAACTTTTATAAATTCGAAACCTCGAAAGCTTGTACATAAAAAAAAAGACAATATGAACTTCACAAAAGTCAACATCATTACCGGCTGGGTCGTATTCGCGATAGCAACACTGGTGTACCTACTTACTTTGGAACCAACCACCAGTTTCTGGGATTGTGGTGAGTTTATTGCTACGGCTTTCAGGCTAGAAATTGGTCACCCTCCGGGAGCTCCGCTCTTTATGATGCTCGGGCAGTTCTTTTCCCTATTTGCTTTTGGCAATCTTGAAACCGTTCCTGTTACAATGAACGTGTTGTCTGCGTTGGCCTCTGGATTTACGATACTATTTCTGTTCTGGTCGGCTACCCACCTGGCCCGTAAATTGTATAGCCACAAAGCTGAAATGACCAACACCGAAAACTGGGTTGTCATCGGCGTGGGTCTGGTCGCTGCCTTGACCTATACTTTTACTGATTCATTCTGGTTTTCAGCGGTTGAAGCTGAAGTTTATGCCCTGTCTGCTTTATTTACTGCAGTAGTTTTCTGGGCCATTCTTAAGTGGGAAAACGTTGCGAATGAGCCTTACGGAAACCGTTGGCTGATTCTTATCGCCTTTTTAATGGGCCTCTCCATCGGGGTACACATTCTGAACTTATTGGCGTTCCCGGCCATTGTACTGGTCTATTACTTCAAAAAATACCCCTTCTCAGTCAAAGGATTGCTGGTGGCCTTATTGGCTTCGGTAGTGCTACTAGCGGTGATGCTTTACGGTGTCATCCAATTGACGATCAAACTAGCTATGGGCTTTGAATTGTTTTTCACTAATACAATCGGACTGCCCTACCACCTGGGTGCAATGATTTTCATCCTTATTCTCACTGCAGCATTGGTGTTTGGCATTTGGAAGACTCAGCAGAAGGGCAAGGTTTTGTGGAATACCGTCATACTGGTAGTTACCGTAACCATGATCGGCTATTCATCGATTCTGATAATTCCGATTCGCTCAGCTGCCAATCCACCCCTGGATGAAAACAACCCCGAAAACACCATTTCGTTACTTTCTTATGTGAACCGTGAAGTTTATGGTCAGCGTCCATTGTTGCATGGCCAGTATTATAACGCACCTATTGAAGATTATAAAGACGGTAAAAATGTATATTACCAAAAGGATGGAAAGTACGAGGTAGCCGATACACGTACCGAATATGTGTACGATGAACGCTTCACAACAGTCTTTCCTCGGATGTATAACAGCTTGGAGCCAAGATACATTCAGGCCTATCAGCAATGGGGCCGCGTCAAAGGAACACCCATTCAGGTACCCGGGCCAGATGGAGAGCCCCAAATACTCAACAAACCTACGTTCGGAGAGAACATGCGGTTCTTCTTTCGCTACCAACTCGGGCACATGTACCTTCGCTATTTCATGTGGAATTTTGCGGGTAGACAAAACGACGTACAGGGTCATGGAGATATCATGAATGGAAACTGGATTACCGGAATCAAATTCCTTGATAAGGCCCGATTGGGCTCTCAAGACCATTTACCCGATACCGTCACCAAAAGTAAAGCCAATAACAAATATTATGCGCTTCCACTCTTGCTGGGCTTGATAGGAGCCTGGTTTTACTACAAACGAGAACGCAAGGGATTTTGGGTGGTCACCATGCTATTCTTGATGACCGGGGTGGCCATTATCGTATACATGAACGAGGTACCAATTACACCGCGAGAGCGGGATTACATCTACGTCGGCTCATTTTATGCCTTTGCCATTTTCATCGGAATGTCAGTCGTCTACCTGCATGAATTGCTTAGTAAATTCCTTAAAGGAGTGCCCGGGGCAATCGCAGCTACAGCAATCGTTACCTTGTTGTCGCCCGTATTGTTGGCTACCGAGAACTGGGATGACCACGATCGTTCAAATAGATATGTAGCACACGACTTCGCCTACAATTACCTGGCTGGCCTGGATGAACATGCGGTGGTCTTCACCAATGGCGATAATGACACTTTCCCACTCTGGTATATGCAAGAGGTTGAGAATTTCAGAACCGACGTCCGCGTTGCGTGCATGCCTTTCATGCCACAGGAGTGGTATCTCCAACAAATGAAACGGAAGTATTACACCTCAGATCCACTGCCGATCAGCATGGAATATGAACAATTCAGACAGGGTAAGCGAGGTTATATCCCAATTGTTGAACGCATTGAGAACCCAGTAGCCCTGAAAGAAGTCATTGACTTTGTGGCTAATGAAGATCCCCGTACTCAAGTATCTTCTTCAACCGGGCGATCATTCCACTTTATCCCAACAAAATCATTTATATTATCAGTGGATTCGGCTACGGTAGTGAATAACGGAACTGTCTCAGTTGATCAAGCTGATGAAATAGTTAATCAAATCACCTGGTCAATGGGCAATCAGACATCAATCTATAAAGACCAATTGATGATTCTTGATATGCTGGCCCACAACAACTGGGAAAGACCCATTTACTACACAACTCCTGGACAAAGTGGTTCAGTAAGTCTGGATGAATACCTGGAGTTACATGGATTAACCTATCGATTAGTTCCCATTAAAGGAGATCGTCAATCCTCTGTTCGAGGGCGCGTGAATGCACTCAGAGCCTACGATAACTTGATCAACAAATTCAGGTATACCAATTTCGGCGATCCTGACATTTATTACGATGAAACCTGCCGACGTATGATGACTAACCTACGCAATAATTTCAACCGTGTGGCAGTGGCTTTAGTCGAAGAAAACGAGATGGAAAAAGCACAAACCGTCCTCAGCAAAATGGAGGAAGTTTTACCCGCTTCAATACTCGACCATGCCATGATCGATGTTAACTCTGCAGATGCCTGGTTTAAGGCCGGTAGTCCAGAAAAAGGTAAAGAAATGCTTCGTGTTGCATACAACAGATTTGTCAATAATATGGATTACTTCTTGTCTCTTGAGCGACGCTATATGCAATCAATGGGAGAAACCATTCAGAATACCCTGGCATACGAATTCCCTGCCCTTATTCGAGTGGCCCAAGACAATGGTGTAACAGACATGCAAGAAGAAATGCAGGCCAAATTTGATGGCTATTACCAAGCTTACTTAACCCGCATGGGTCAGGTAAATCCCTAGATTATGAAGCATAGCCTTTACTTCCTAATCCTGCTATTGGTGGTTATAGCCTGTAAAAGACAGGATACAAATCAACCAGCTGCAACCATTACCGGACAATTCAATCCGGCAGCAGAAGGATACATCATTCTTAACAATGGCCCGCTGCTTGACAGTACAAAGATTAAACCCGATGGGTCATTTGACTTCACTTTACCGATGGAAGTCTCTGAATCGGTCATGTTGATCTTCTCTAACAAAATTAGCCAGCTATATCTCGAACCTGGCAAAACGCTGGAGCTCTCAATCAATCCGGCGAAATTCCCAGAATTTGAAGAATTTGGAGGAGAGTTAGGGCCCATCAATCACTACCTCCAGCTAGCTGATAAGCTTGATCGGCAAACTAGTATTGCCAATGAGGAACTATTTGCCAAGGAAGTAAATACCTTCATCGCTTTTACCGATAGCGTCAAAAAGCTGAAGCTTCAGCTCCTGAAAGAGTACACGATGAAGTACACTCAGCTTGATTCTACTTTTGTTCTTACACACAAAACCGACATTCAGTACGGCTGGGCCCTCCAGCGATTGAACTATCCCGGATTTTTTGCTTTGTTAACTGGTTCTTTTGCCAACCTCCCCGATGCGTATCACCCAAAATACATGGCTGAAGTTGAACTGAATAATTCTCAACTTTTAGTATCTATCACCTACCAGAAATTTCTAGAAGAATACCTAGATTTTAAGCAAAGCCTGTACCTTGATCAAAATCCTAAAACAAGCAAATTGTGGTTCCCAGAATCGGTCGCCCGTTTCAGGGTAATTCTGACTGAATTCACTGATACCCTGGTGAAAGATTATGTACTGCTCAGCAGCATGAACGACCACCTTGATAATTTTGGTACAGAACACCTTGAAACCTTTCTGACCAACTTTGAAATTCACTGCCAAAATGAGCAGTACAAAGCCCTAATTCAAGACAAGCTTGAGCGACTAAAAACGCTTGCACGTGGAAACCCTGCCCCGGAATTTACGGCCATAGATCTGAACGGCGAGACGGTTTCATTGTCAGATTACAGGGGCAATCTTCTCTACATCAATCTCTGGGCCTCCTGGTCAGAATGGAGCCTGAATGAAATTCCCTATTGGGAGAATCTAATCGCACAATTTGAACCTTTGGGTGTAAAATTTATTTCCATTTCAATGGACCTGCCTAAAGATCAAAACCTGTGGAAATACCTGATCAATGAGAATGAACTTAGTGGCATCCATCTGATGCAGGATCCCAACTCACCAGTCTGGCAAGAAAAATATTTCATCAGTGACTTGCCACGCTACATGCTGATTGATTCCGAAGGCAACATCATTGGCGTCCATGCACCCCGACCCAGTGAAAACATGGACCAGGTGCTGGAGCGATTGTTGAACTAAGAGCCAGTGCCAGACCCAGTCTTGCACTTCAAAGAATATGACAAGGTTACGAAAAACCCACCATGGTCATCCCTGCGAAGGCAGGGACCGGTTTGTGCAGGTAGTATCTCTCTGCGCTGCTATATTTCTTCTCTCTCCACTCCCCCTCTCCTCCCAATCCATCCACCAAATCCAATACAACCAGCACCTGAGCTCACTGAAGCAAGCACCTTTACCTGAGGTAGAACAAATCATCCCGGTTCCCATCCGGGCGGTGAAAAATAACCAACTCAGCCATACAGTGTTTGGTTTCTTACCTGATTGGGAATACCCTACGGCCCGAAATCAACTTCAGTATGAGTTACTGACTCACATCGCTTGTTTTGATTTCACGGCTTCAGCCAATGGTAGTATTGCTAACCCATCGTATTGGCCCTGGAATGATGTGATCAACGAGGCACACACGCATGGAGTAAAAGTGATCATGACCCTGGTAAATTTTACTACCCAACAGATTCAGGCTTTTCTAAGCATTGAAAGTTTGAAAAATACCTTATTCGATAACATCAGAAATATAATTCAACAATATGATCTTCAAGGGGTTAACGTTGATTTTGAGAACTTGAACTCCGCCGATAGAGGTGCCTTGCTCAATAGATTTATGACCGATTTGACAACCTTCATGCATCGTGAAATTCCAGGATCTGAGGTGTCTTTTGACGGTCCTCCTGTTAATTGGGGAGGATGGGAACTGGCTGGTTTGGCCCAAGCCTGCGACTACATTTTCATCATGGGGTACAATTATTATGGCAGCTGGAGCGAGCAAACTGGCCCTTGTGCACCACTGGTCGGCGGTTCAATTAATCTCACCAAAACACTTGAACAGGATTATGCATCGGTAATCGCCACTGATCCGACAAAACTCATTCTAGGCCTTCCCTACTATGGTAATCACTGGCGAACTACCTCTTCATCTGCCTATGCCAATACACTTGAACACATCAGTCATCCCTCGTATGCTACAGCGTATGTGCTGGCTCTTGAGCATGGACTAAAATGGGATTCACGCAGCCAAACCAGTTGGTGCCATTATAAATCTGGCCGTGAGCATCATCAGATTTGGTTTGACACCGATACAAGCCTGGCCCTCAAATATGAATTAGTTAAGCAGCACAATTTGTTGGGTACAGGGATGTGGGCCTTAGGTTATGACGATGATCGGCCAGAATTGTGGAATGAACTTCGCCGACAATTCACTTCCTCATCCATTGACGGCTTTACCAATCACCTGCCGGATAATACCTTCAACATCTATCCCAACCCAGCATGGGATCAAATAACAGTAACAACAAAAGATCCTTTCCATTTACCAGGCCTGCTGCATCTCTACAATATCCATGGGCAAAAGATCAAAGAAATCAACCTGAACACAAAGACTCAAATTGTCCATCTCAACATGCTCCCCGCTGGCATCTATTTCATCACCTTTCACGATACAAAAACAAAGCTGGTCCTACTTTAAGTTATATCACTTTTGTTATCTCCACGAAAGTGGGAACCTACTCGAACTGGGTACTTCATTTCGTTAAGATCGTCAAAATCCCATATTTTTCGTATTTTCAAATCCCTAGACATTCCTAGCTGCTATGAAAAAAGAACCTGTTGTCATTGACTTACTAAAAGAGGATGATAATGAAGCCATTCTGGATCTTTCACATCGCTGTCCTCAACATGGAATCATTTCGGGATATCCGGATCGTTCACCGCATTTCAACCGAATACATAAACAACTCAGCGACAAATCATACCACATGGTTGCTCGCAAAGGGAAAGACCTGATCGGTGCTTTTGGAGCGATTTTCACGAACCTGCATTACCAGGGTCAAGAGTATGATTCTGCTTATTTACCTGACTTCAAAGTTGATCCTGCTTTTCGGAGCAGCACAACAGCCTTCCGCGTTGTCAAAGAAACAGTTAGTGAACTACGCAGGATGAACACCCAGATGGCCATCGCCAGTTTTCTAAAAGACAATGAATATTCCTTAATTTTTACCCGCAGTCGGGCAGGATTACCTTTTGCAAAATACCTGGGTGATATCAGTATCTTCAGCGTTATCCCCATATTTAAGAAGCGTATTCCCAAAGGCTTTGAGATAGGTCACCCTACTGAGGATGACATTCCTGAACTTGTTGAATTATATAATACCTATTACGCCCGATTTAAACTGGCCCCAAGGATGACGGAAAAGTTATTGCGCTTTTACCTTGGAGAAATAGACGGAATGGGTCTTGAGCAATTGTGGATCGCTCGCCAGGATGGTCGTATCAAAGCCGCTCTGTGTGCCTGGGATGAGGATCATTACAAACGCTGGTATGTCACTCGAATGAGCGGTCTGATGAAGTTCTTCTCTTTCACCCTCAAAACCCTGGGCATCATCATGAAAATGCCCGCGCCTCTCAAAGAAGGACATCCATTGAACCATATTTCCCTGGTGCTTGCAGCTCACGATAATAGTATATCGGGTATGAAAGCCCTCTTACGATCTATCAATAATTACTACCGGGGCAAAAGATATACCATCCTGCAAACCCATTTCAACCAAGACGATCCAACCATTCAGGCCAGAAATGGACTACCTGGCTTTAATATCACCACAGAGGCCTATGTTTTCACTGAAGATCCTGATCTAGCAAAACAGATCGCCGATGAAGATGGGCTGGTTCATTTTGAATGGCCGATGTTCATTTGAAGTGGTCCAATTTTTAGATTTCATTACTTTTACGAAAACACGCAAACCGATGAAAAAGCTCCTTATCAGCACTGTTCTGTGCTTGATCACCTTGTCTCTATTTGCTCAGTCAGCCTTCATTCGTGAAACGACCATGACCTTTCGAACCTATGGATACAGCGATCCAAATCCAGTAGCTAAGCCCGGAAAAATCTATCCGTATTTCCGTTTCGACGGATACACCAATGATCCGGTTGATAAAGAGTGGAAAATTGTTGAGATGGAAAATGATTGGATTAAAGTGCTGATTGCTCCCGAGATTGGTGGAAAAGTTTTGGGTGCGATAGAGAAATCAACTGGAAACGAATTTCTATACTTCAATAAGGTGATTAAATTCAGAGATGTAGCTCTGCGTGGTGCCTGGACATCAGGGGGCATTGAATTCAATTTCGGATCGATTGGTCATGCCCCAACTACAGCCTCACCGGTCGATTACTTAATTCTTGAAAATCCCGACGGCAGTGTATCCTGTTTTCTGGGTGCAATGGACCTTAGTTCGAGAACCGAGTGGCGAGTCGAGGTGCGATTACCTGCCGATAAAGCCTGGTTTGAGACCCACTCAAGCTGGTACAACGACACCGATTTCTCTACCTCAAAGTACCACTGGATGAATGCAGCTGCCGATGCCTCAAGCGACCTGACCTATTATTGGCCCGGATCTCATTACATCGGACACGGAGGTGATAGCCACGCCTGGCCGATCATGGCCGATGGCCGAGACATCAGCCAGTATGCCCAAAATGACTACGGCACCTATCACAGCTACCATGTGCTGGGTGAAGTAGCTGATTACTATGGCGGATATTACCACGATAGAGATTTTGGTTTTGGACACCTCACCGATTACGCCATCAAACCCGGAAAAAAGATCTGGATATGGGGTCTCTCAAGACAAGGTGAAATTTGGGTCGATCTCCTGGCTGATCAGGATTTGGGCAACAGCCAATATACCGAAATCCAGACAGGTTTGCTCTTCAATCAAGCCGCCGAAGGAAGCACAAAAACACCTTACAAGCATCTCGAATTTAAAAGTAAGGAAGTGGAGCGATTCACAGAACTCTGGTTCCCAGTCAAGAATACTGGGGGAATCAGCGACATCAATGAGTTTGGAATACTTAATATTGAAGCGAGTCGGAGCGAAACGGAGATCCCGATTAATCTAGAAGACGAGCTTTTAATTTCGTTCTGTGCACTGCAAGCTGTGCAAGATTCATTATACATCGTTATAGAGGACAGTACATATTATTCGTCTTGGGTTGATCTGCAACCTATGGAGACTTTTCAGTCTTCAGTCTTCAGTCTTCAGTCTTCAGCAAAGAATCACTACGGAGGTGTCAAGACAACAGATGGAATTGCATTTCGCCTTTCGTCTCTCGATTCTCGACT
>CAYUGX010000084.1:0-15338 GCA_964444375.1 uncultured Porphyromonadaceae bacterium
CATTATCTACACCAAAGCTGTTCGGGAGAGCATCAAAAACATTGATTCGAGCCGAAAGAACCAATTGCGGTTCTGTTTGCCGGATACCTTCAATGATCTCACGCATTAAGCGCAAACGATTATCCAAATTAGGCCCCCCGTAAAGACTATCTTCCCGCGTACGTGCGAATAATAGCTCATGCAATAAATAGCCATGGCAAGCTTTTACATCCACAGAATCGAAACCTGCCCTGACCGCCAAACGAGCTGCATCGACATGGGCATCCCGGATCCATTTCAGATCATCATCCGACAGAAGATTCTTTTTATCATCAGCCGTTTCCGTACCATCTTTATTCGTCGCCATCATCGGTTTTGGAATTCCATCAGGCTTTGAGTAGCGGCCTGAATGAGTTAGCTGGATGACCGTTTTACATGCATCAGATGTCTCTCCCGGGAGTTGAGATTGCGATTGTATCACATCGGCCAAACGAGAAAAACCATCCAGGTTCTTTTTTGCAATAAAAAACTGATGGGGGTTAGATCGGCCAGTTTCTAAAACGCTGGTCGCCTCAACCCAAATCAATCCACTGCCCCCAGCAGCAAAACGAGCATATCGCCTATAACTCAAATCTCCTGGTCCCCCATTGCGCTTGCCGTCAAAACCTTCCATCGGATGAACAACGAAGCGATTAGGAACCTCGATATCACCAAAGCTCCAAGGTGTAAATAGACACGTAAATTGCTCTGACCAAGGCAATTGAATTTGATAGGATTCCGCTGCTTCGATCAATTCATTCGCAGTTTTATAATTGAATTTATTGGGTTTTGGGTCAATCATCCTGGTTGAGCATTTTTTTTAGCTGTTGAATATTCTGTATCATCCTATTCTCACATACCTGGGGCCAAAGATCGCGGTCAAAATACAATTTCTGAATTTGATCACGGTTCTTATCTGCATCAGCAGCCATTTGTTTCAATTGCATAAGTTCACAATCATTCAGATCCGGAAATTCATTCCTGAACCATTGTTGTGAAATCGGCAAATCAAATGAGCCGTTATGATCCTCAATACTCAGGTTAATTTCGGGATACTTTGACAACAACACCTCAAATAGTTCCTCCCAAGGAAGATATCCCTGACCAAAAGCTGTTGGAAAACTGACTAAACCGCTTGAATTACCCAGTACTCCCCCATCTTTGATGTGCGTACAAACTATCCAATCCAGTAAGCGTTTAGTTGCGCTAAGAGGATCTTCCAGCATGGTCAACAGATTCATGGTATCCAGGCAAATCCCAACATGCTCACCTGGAACCAGCTTAGCTTTTTCAAATACCTGAAGTAATTCAAAACTAGTCAATTCAAAATGAGTCTCGATGGCCCAAATAACATTAAGGTCTTTCAATATTGGGTACAATTGAATCAGTTCGTTAGCCATTATGTCAACAAATTCAGCAGTACTCGGGCTGTTATGTTTCCATCTCATCAGCCCACCACTACATGATCGAACCAAACGAGTATCGAGCCAGGCAGCCTCTTCTGCCACAACTCGGTTCATTTCTTTAATTCCTTTTGGTTTCCATGTTTGCATATCGATCGGGAAATGTTGTCCACCTCCCCACTCAATATACATATTATGATCGCTACAGAAAGTTTTAACCTCACTCAGCAGACTGCGATTGATCGGTCCATCTGTTCTATTCGCCAAACCTGAAAAGGCAACCCCCTCAGCTCCATGCCGATCTGCCCATTCCACGGTCTCTAGCAGTGACAGTTCTAGGGGAAAAATTCCGTAATTATCCAGTCCAATTTTCATATCAGATCATTTTGCCCGCTTGCCTCATCATGTAATCTGGGTCAATATGGGGTTTATGGTTTCGGTACTGCTTCATCAGTCGAATTTTCTTTTCAAGGTGCAATGTCAAATTGCTGCCATACATCAAAGGGCTTTCGCCCGTCTCCATGGTTGCTAGAAATGTAACATCTGATGCTAATAGTTGACTCAGCTCATTCATATTGTCAATCTCCAGATTGATCATTTCCTGTAACTGATCCTGATGATATTGCTGAGCAGAACCCTTTTGACTTTTGAGGTATCCATATACTGAGCTTATCCAAACAGCCACATTACGTTGTGTGACAATCCAGCATCTCAAAGCCTTTGTGCGAATTAGTTGATCGTACATTATACCGTGCCTTCCAGAGTCTGAATGAATACCAACCGTCAGGTGATCAATGGCTTTATCAAGCTGCGGTAGCACTTCGTGATCGATAAAGGGCCATGCCCGTGCACAATGGTCAACGGGACTGATGTCGAATAGTACATCTTTGCTCAAATCAACATTGTTGGGATTATGAGGTGTAGTACACATCATGTCTTCATAATAGGCACGATCAACTTCTGGTATCGCTTCTATATCAGGAACCAATGGTCTGGCCCACAAACGATACCAGGCAAATCCGATTGTATTATACAAGGGGGATACATTGGGAAAAGCCAAAACCGCCTTCTCGATGGCATTCCAAGCCTGCAGCAGGTTGATTTGATTTTCCAGACCGGCCCAGCGCAAGGCTAAACTGCTAAGAAACTCATCAATATTTGAATTGGCATTAAACTGAAAATGCCTCAATACAGCATAATTCGCAAAAAAGGGTACTTGCTCTGGTGGGAAGCTACCGCCGTACACCACCAGGTCATTTACCTCACCTTGAGACAATGTTTGCACCCGTTTCCAAACCAAACTGGGATAATTGATCCCCATGAGTGGTGCAAACATAAGTTCAGGTCCCATGCCGAAATAGAATGCAGAACGTGCGTCTTTGTCTTGATTCTCCTTGATTTTCTCGGTTTCGATTGCATCAAAGTCTTGCTGATGAACACCTCCCCCATTCAAGAGGTCTGAATCAGGAAATACCGGATGCATGTAAGGCATCTCCCATCCTTTTGTTACCAGTGAAGCGGCCTCAACATCCAATCCCTGCCCAAGACCTTTCCAGATGGTCTCATGCTCCCCATAAAATGACTCCATCCGGGTAATTACCCTGAAATCAGGATTTATCTCACGGCCTGCATCAAGCAAATTGCGCAGGAAATTTAGTGCATTGTTGCCTGCTAGTCGGGCAATTTCGTCATCATCTTTCCACTCTCTCACCAGATATGCACCTCCATTACGACCTACATACAGCGATTTTGTATGCTCAAACCCGGCGCCACTGTCATTGGTCCATATAGTCAGAAATCCTAAATCAGGAATCTCACGCATAATATTCTGAAGCATCTCGCGATAGTGCTCAAGTACCCGGGGATGTGTAATCGTCATATTGTATCTAGGCTTGAAGCTTCTGAATGGATGATCAACTCTGGCTCCTCTTAGCATGGGGTAACGGCTGAAAAATGTCTCTGGCACTGAACGAGGTTCAAAGCTCATCATACCCGGAATCAATCCATATTGCCTGGCCATTCTTGCATTCTCTTTGAGGTAATTCAGGTTGGCTGACAAATAATAAGACGGATAGAGCCCCTTATTCAATGTACTATATGTAAACTGATCGAGCGCAGGACAATAGGTATAAAACATAGGGTAAGTCTCACCTTTGGGCCCATTCTCCAATCCCATCGGGAATGCCAGACCGTTAACCTCAATATGAGAAACCCCCTCCTTTGCCAAACGCTTAATATAGCTTGAGCGGTTTAATCCTGCGGCAACCCGACCCTCTTGGGTAAGAAAATAATCATAGGCTGTTCGCAATTGTCTGAAAGCTGGATCGAAGTGATGGAAAAAAAACGAGTCAACGATCACCTCGCCAAATTCTTCAAACAAATAACTTAAAAAGGCATAGACCTTTTCCGGTTGGTCAATATTCAGCCAGCCTCGCCCCTGGTGAGTCAGATGCAAACCGGATTCATGCTTTTCAGCGTCATAGTCATCCGGCATCCCATTGAAGATAGCCAAACAGGCATTTTCGACACCTTCATTTTGAAAGCCCTTGATAGATGCCGGTAATCCACAATCGCTCACCCATGTACCTAATACAGGGAGTATCATACTGCCGGCCTGGATGTCACTGATTTGTTGTATGCAATCGCGTAATTTCATTCTATGACTATTTATCTAGCCCAATCTCAATATGCACATTGTTTTGGTTCAATACACAAAAGCTGGCATAGGCAGATCCATTGATTTCGATGGTATTAAACCCGTGTGTCTTCCCATTTACCCGAAGTTCTTCGACTCGGTGGTCTTCTGGAATCAGGATTTCTGCATCAACCGAATCAAACTCACCACTAAGCTCATAAACCAAATGGGAATTACTCAATTCATAGTTATATTCCAGGGATGCTCCAGAACAGGCATAGCTGATTCGTACAAAGGCTCGCTTTCCTCCACACACCGGCCATCTAGGCTGAAATTTTAGTATTGAGAATGAATGTGATACATCCTGAATTCCAAGCAATCCTTGCACCATGGCCATCAACATCGCAGAAGATCCCCAACCATCAGTGGGCGTAGCATCCGGACTGGTACTGGTCTCAACTGTTGAGGGACGACCATCTGGAAAATACCACAAGTAGGTCTCTTGGTTGCGTGTTAATTCTTCGTACAAGTGAAGCTGTTGCAATCCATACCGTTCAAAACCATTCTCAAAGGCCATTAAAGCCAATTCCCCACCAGTCAGTGGAAATAATCCCCCGTTAATATAGGCCCCTGGGATGAGTTTTTCCTCACCAAAAACACCCGCCGGAAAAGGAGGATCAATGGAGATCCAGGGAGCAAAAAAAGAATTCTCATCTGCCCTGGCCTGAAATTGCCGAAGCATTGCTGCCGCTCTTTCAGGATTTCCAAGTCCCCGGTTAATCGTGATGGGATTCGACAAGGAGAGCTGTTTGGCTTCGTTAAAACCAGCGATTTCATTTGGGTTCAACTTAACAAAATGGGAATAAAATCTACCATTCCAGCACAATGCTTCAGTCCTGTTTTTAATTTCAAGTGCCTGTTTTTTAAACTGGCCAGCCCGATCCTCATCATTGAGTATTCGACAGATCCGGGAGGTAAGCATTAAAGCCTCATACACGCCACTGTTATCGCCATGGAATATTCCCCATTGGGTGTGTTCATCAATTTGAAATTGCAGCCAATCATGCGTACCTGCAGTATAAGCAAAATCCCAGGTATCAATGGTATAGGGTCGCTTAACCAGTCCGTGTTCTGGATCCCAACGATGGGGGTGACTCATACTGTAAAATAGGGCCCTTTGTATATGGGGTAACCAGTGTTCTAATACGGCTTGATCTCCAGATGCCTGATAGGCCAACCATGCCGCCTTGACAAAGCGATACTCAACGTCTGATTCAACCGGTACCCGTACGTATTTTGTCCAGTTTTCTTTCTCACATGGCAATTTTTCAGGGTAGGTAGTGAAGTAGTCGAAAATACGGCCATTCATAGCCTGAGTATCTGCAAAATGCTGAACTACAGACACAACATCCTTTTCAAAATAGCGTAAAACCCGAAGCATGTCTGAATAGTCTCTGATCCAGATCGATCTTGCGTCTGGCGAACGGTATCCCCTAATTGTTTGTCCATCGATATTCAAATCAAGTACATCGTCTTTGAGGAAACTTTCAATGCGATCCGGAAGGACATTAATCCAAGGTATATCAGAATCAAGTTTAAGCATCGTCAACTACTTTATAGTTACGACCAACCAAAGTAAAAATATGATCAATCCAACAAGGACCCAACTCCCAAAAAAACCGAGATAATCGATTCTTTTTGGTCGCATGATCTCCCACTGAGAATTGGGCCATATCTTTTTGTGATCAAAGCGTTTTGGATTGGCATACGACCGTACAAGTTCGCTCTCTTCTTCTTCAGGTGTGGGTTGAACCGGTGTATGCATCCGGGCAAAAAAGGCATTAGTTACCGAACGAGGGACCTCTCTGGTGAAAGGAGTAAGTAAAAACAGGAGAATAAAGGGAAAAAAGGCCGAAAAGAAAAATCGCAAAGCCACTAACTGGGCCTTTGACCATTGGCTGAAATCAATTCCAAACCAACTAACCACCCAGATTTCAGCTTGAAATCGTCCCTGACCTCGTTTGGGTGAATGAGGATCATTTGGGTCGGTGTTCACAACCTGATCAAAAAAGATTCCAACAGGTAAAACGACATGTTCTCTCTCTATTGACTCACCAACTCTCTGAGCAATGCCTTGGTAGACATCTTCTTGCAAGGCTGTCGTTTCAATAATCATCGTTTTCTCATTGGTCTCAGCCGTGAAAAATGATGATGTCGCAATCGAATTGATTGAAGGAAACAAATTCGGAATGATGGCATAAATAATTATACACAAGCTAGCCTGAACAATTACCGCTACTTTAGTGAGCCTTCGCCACAGAAAGCCTAACCAAACGGCGGCTCCAAATACGGCAGGTATGGAAATGAGGTATTTAAATAATTCAAGCAAGTTATCCACATAGAGTGCCACGCCTATTCCTCCGAGAAGGGTAACCGCAATCACAATACGCCCAATTGTCAGATAGTGTTTTTCTGATTTATTGGGGTAAAATGGTTTATAGATATTCCTGATAAAAAGAGCTGAATATGAAACAGAGCTGGCATCTAAGGTTGACATATTGGCAGCCAGAATACCAACCAGCATCAGACCTATGGCACCCGGAAACAATAAATCTTTGGTCATATACCCCCAGATAAGGTCAGGGTCGTGCAACTGTCCTGCGTACAAACCAATTGCGATCAAACCTGCCAGGGCCCACATGATCATGATCAGGCGTTTTGTAAACATCCCTCCAATCATGCCAAAACGAGCTGTATTTTCGTCTTTTGCCGAACCAGCAGTTTGCATGCCGGCTGCAACAGCAATAATCGAAACAAGGTTGGCCAACACCATAGCTAAAATTGTATACCATGCATATTCACTCATGGTTGCCGAACCAAAGAGCTCAAACATATAATCGGGAACGGAGGCATGGAGGCCACTGAAGCCACCGATTTTAGACAAGCCCACTGGAATCAGAATAATACTGAAAACAATAATTAGGATTCCCTGAATGGCATCGGTGATCGCAGCAGCTCTAAAACCACCCATCATGGTATATATTCCGACAATAAGCGCATAGATGAAATAGAAAAAGATCGGGTTGGTATGACTGATAAAGGATTTCAATTCACCGCTTTTGGCGCGGTTATGTAAATACTCGTAGCGTTCTTTCTTTTCTGCCGTGTCAATGCTGGTAAGGTCTTTTCGGAAACTTTGGTATTCTCTAAAATCAAAGACTGCCTGCTTTTCCTGGGGAGTATATTCACTTGCCTGTTTCGGAGTCATAGCCATCATTGTTTTTGCCGCAACCATATAGCCTACTCCACCGCCTAACAATGAGAGCAACAGGATGAATATGGCATAAGCAGCACCTAGAAACTGACTATTGAAGCGCTCGGTAAAAAAATCTCCAATGGTAGTTAATCGAGAGCGTCTGAAGAAAAAGGTAGTGAACCAATAAAATGGAGTCAGAAACAGTACCAGGAACTGTATCCACATACCCCCTATTCCCTGCCGATAGATTTCTCTTGAGGTAGCAACAGCCTGATCGGCATTGGTAGAGCAGCCAAAATTCAGAAAGAATTGGTAAAATTTATTTAGTTTTCTCCCTGCCAGAAAAAAATCTTGTGTATCCTCATTACTTTTTGAGGCTCTTTTTCCCAACCAGAGGATCGAAGCAACAAAAACAATAATAATCAGCAAATCTATGATGTGGATTCCCCAGAGAAACATGTCATTCACAAACTGGTTTAGCAGCTTGTAAGGTAGTAATTTTTAGGTGTACATCATACACAAATAAGCCTAATGAAAGAGTGAAAAAGGCTGCCGTGGCTGTGCTTGAAACAATTCAGCAGGATAATCGATCTGGGTTAGGAACAAGCCTTCAGCTGGTGCAGATTGACCGGCTTTTGACCGGTTTTGTATTTCAATAATATCAATAAATTGATCAACCGACATTTTGCCTAATCCAATTTCAACCAGGCTACCAACAACAGCTCGAACCATGTTGCGTAAAAACCTGTCGGCACAGATCTTGAACACATATAAGCTTTCATGTTCAATCCATTTTGCCTCACGGATTTTACAGGTGTTTGTTTTGGTTTCGGTATGTAGCCTAGCAAAGCTGGTAAAATCATCATATTGTAGCAACTTCGAAGCAGCGGTATTCATAGAATTTACATTCAATTCTCGGTTAAAATTCCATATGAGTCCTCGCATGAAGGGCTGATGAAAACGGCTGATTAAATAATGATATGTTCTGGCTGTTGCCGAGAAACGTGCATGAAATTCTGAGGTGATAGGGATAATGCGATCAATGCGAATAGAACCAGTAAAGTATCGATTTAGTTTATAGACCAGGTGCTCGCAATCGATTTCACTATTTAAACAGTTAAAGTGAGCCACAAAATGACTGGCATGGACACCTGTGTCAGTTCGTCCGGCCCCAACTACGTTGATGTCTTCTTTGAGTAAGGTGCTCAGGCCCTGATTGACAGCTTCCTGCACAGTTAAAGCATTGGGTTGAATTTGCCAGCCATGGAAGCCTTCACCATTATAGGCCAACTCCACTAAATATCGGGTATTCAATTTGTCAGAGCTTAACATACGTTAACAAAAATATGAAATTATTAATACTGCTTTCTTGTATTTTCGAGCGTTAAAATGAATCAAACCGGGAAAGCCCGATAAAATGCTAGAATATAATGGAAAGCGCTGTAGACATCAGGGAAATTAATGAGAAAATACAAAGGGAAAGTGGTTTTGTCGAAATGATCACCACTGAGATGAATAAGGTTATTGTTGGTCAGAAACATTTGGTTAATAGTCTGTTGATCGGACTTTTATCCAATGGACATATCTTGTTAGAGGGGGTTCCAGGACTTGCAAAGACGCTGGCCATCAGCAATCTGGCTAACACTATAGATGCTGGCTTCAGCCGAATACAATTCACCCCAGATTTGTTGCCTGCCGACCTGATTGGTACCCTGATATACAGTCAGAAAAAAGAGGAATTTCAGGTGAAAAAAGGCCCCATTTTCACCAATTTTATTCTGGCTGATGAAATCAATCGTGCCCCAGCCAAGGTACAAAGTGCATTACTTGAAGCCATGCAGGAAAGACAGGTAACTATTGGAACCGAAACCTATGGCCTTGATGAGCCCTTTTTGGTCTTAGCTACGCAGAATCCGATTGAACAAGAAGGTACCTATCCCTTGCCTGAAGCCCAAGTTGACCGTTTTATGCTGAAAGTGGTCATCACCTACCCTGAGAAAGAAGATGAAAAAATGATCATTCGTCAGAATCTGGCAAAGGAATTTCCTTCCACCAATACGGTATTGGGTGCTGATGCCATTTTGCGTGCCCGAGAAGTAGTAAAAGAAGTTTACCTCGATGAAAAAATTGAGAATTACATTGTTGATATCGTGTTTGCCACACGGGATCCTGAAAGCTATAACCTCCCCGACTACGCTCGATATATCAGCTACGGTGGAAGTCCCCGGGCCAGTATATCACTGGCACAGGCAGCAAAAGCTTATGCATTCATTCGCCGTCGTGGCTATGTAGTTCCTGAAGATGTGAGAGCCGTCTGTTTTGATGTATTGCGACATCGCATTGGCCTTTCATACGAAGCAGAAGCTGAAAGCATGACCACAGAAGATTTAATTACTGGTATCCTAAACCAGGTTGAAGTACCCTAGTACCAAGTGGACGCAAAAGAACTCATATCAAAAATCCAGCGGATTGAAATAAAAACCCGTGGATTGACCAACCAGGTGTTTGCCGGCGAATACCACAGTGCCTTCAAAGGACAAGGCATGGCATTCAGTGAAGTCAGGGAGTATCAGTATGGTGATCCAATCAGAAACATAGACTGGAATGTAACTGCTCGATTCAATAAACCCTTTATAAAAGTTTTTGAAGAGGAACGAGAACTCACGGTCATGCTTCTCGTTGATGTCAGTGGCTCAAACGATTTTGGCACAACCAACAATAGCAAGCGAGAATTGATGACTGAATTGGCTGCTGTTATTGCCTTTTCAGCTATTCAAAACAATGATAAAGTAGGCGTTATCCTGTTTTCAGATCAGGTGGAGAAGTTCATCCCCCCAAAGAAAGGGAAGAAGCATATCATGCGAATCATTCTCGAACTGCTTGATTTTACACCCCAAAACCGCGAGACAAACATCCCGGATGCATTGAAATATTTCACTAATGTGATTAAAAAACGATCCACTGCCTTTGTGATCTCTGATTTTATTGAACCTAAAGTCAGTAAAAATCATTTACAGGATAGTCTGACCTTGGCCAATAAAAAACACGATATGATCAGTTTAGTGATTCAGGATCAGGGAGAATACAGCTTGCCTGGAATTGGTTTGATTCAGGTGCAGGATCCTGAAACCGGAGTCAGACGCTGGATCGATTCGTCAGATAAAAAGCTTCAGGAGAAACTGACTGATTGGTGGCAGAATAGAAGCGCTGAACTGATTGAAGCTCATCAACGAAGTGGCGTTGATTTTGCTCCTATCCAGACAGGCCAGGATTATGTTCAAGCTCTAATGAACCTATTTCAACGAAGGAGGAGTAAATGAGCACTTTATCCCATTTAGCTAAAGGCATACTTGCGATTCTGCTGGGTTCAATAATTCAAATCGGCCCCGCATGGGCTCAAGAACAAGACATCCGGGTAAACTCAATGATCGACACAACGCGGATGTTAATTGGAGATCAGGTTAATGTCATGCTTGAAGTTGAACAGCCTGTCAAGACCTTGTTGCAGTTCCCGGTTTTCCAAGACACCCTGGTCGATAAAATTGAAGTATTATCGGTATCAGCGATTGATACAATCTCAACAACAAACAATAGGCTTTTACTAACGCAACGGCTATTAGTTACCTCCTTTGATACCGGATTTTATGTGATCCCTTCATTCTATTTCATCGACCGGGATACTAGAGACAGCATTCGAACTGAAGCCCTGCCTCTTGAAGTACTCACCCTGGAGATTGATACTACTAAAGGCATTACCGATATCAAATTACCTTTTGATGTACCCTTAACATTCATGGAGATATTGCCATATCTGGTTGTTGGCATATTGCTGCTGGGTTTGATTATTTTGATTATTTACCTCAGAAAAAAGAGAAAAACCAAACCCGAGGTAAAACCGGTCAGCATAAAACCACAAGAACCTGCTCACTTATGGGCATTAAGAAACCTGGATGATTTAGCCAAACAGAAGCTGTGGCAAAAAGGAAAAATCAAATTGTATTACAGTCGCCTCACTGAAATAATCTGGTTATACCTTGAATACCGCTTCGAAATTCAAGCACGAGAACAAACAACAGCTGAAATAATTGATGCTTGCGGGTCAGCAACTGAATTGAAAATCGACTTAATCGAAAATCTAAGAAATATCCTGGAGCTCGCAGACTTAGTCAAATTTGCAAAATGGCAACCCGTGCCTGAAGAAAACGAGGGTGTCATGGAACAAACCTATGATTTTGTACTCAAAACCAAACAGACGATTAATCTGCGAGTAGACGACACGAAAGAAGACGGAGGTGAAAATGGATAACATAGATTTTGCACAACCGGGTTTATTGTGGTTCTTGTTAATCGTGCCCATCATGCTAGGCTGGTACTTGTTTAAACACAACAAAAACCAGGCAAGCCTTACATTATCTACCATCAGCGGGGTTGACTCAGTACGAAAATCATGGCGAGTCTATTTACGCCACGTGCCATTTGCTATCAGGCTGCTTGCTATTGCCACATTGATTGTGGTGCTGGCTCGACCTCAATCAACAAGTTCATGGGAGAATATCTCTACTGAAGGCATTGATATTGTGTTGGCCCTGGATATATCGAGTAGTATGCTTGCTGAAGATTTCAAGCCAAACCGTCTCGAAGCCTCGAAAGACGTTGCCATGGAGTTCATAGCGGGTAGACCAAATGACCGGATTGGACTTGTTGTATTTAGTGGAGAGTCTTTCACCCAATGTCCGCTAACAACAGATCATGCTGTCCTTATGAATTTATTTCAGGATCTGAAAAGCGGAATGATTGAAGACGGAACAGCCATCGGATTGGGACTAGCAACAGCTGTTAGCCGGCTTGAAGAATCTACGGCTATCAGCAAAGTCATTATTCTACTTACAGATGGCGTCAATAACCAGGGTGAGATCGCCCCGATAACGGCAGCAGAAATTGCAAAGACCTACGGTGTTCGAGTATATACCGTGGGGGTTGGATCTCGGGGAAAAGCACCCTACCCGGTTAGAACCGCATTTGGCGTGCAGTACCAGAACATGGATGTCAATATTGATGAAGAAGCACTTCAAGAAATCGCCCGGATGACTGATGGAAGATATTTTAGGGCAATCAACAATGACAAGCTTAAAGATATCTACCAGGAAATAGATCAACTTGAGAAATCAAAGATTGAAGTTAGGGAGGTATCCAGGAAGACTGAAGAATACTGGTGGCTGGCTGTTTTAGCCGGTGCACTATTGATGATTGAATTATTGCTTAGAATAACCCTATTCAGAACGAATCCTTAGAATGAATTCCTTTCGATTTGCACATATTGATTACTTATACCTGCTCTTGCTCATTCCGGTATTGCTGCTTCTTTTCTGGATCCTCAACCGGGCTCACAGAAATCGATTGGCTGGATGGATGAATCCTGTGCTGTTTGCCAAACTAATCCCCTTGGCAACTCCTGTAAAAAGATGGGTTAAATTGAGTTTGATTTTATTAGCATACGCTTGCGTTATCCTTGCCTTGGCTCGTCCACAATATGGATCTAAGCTGACGGATGTTAAGCGACAAGGTGTCGAGGTGGTTCTAGCGGTGGATGTGTCTAATTCGATGCTCGCCGAAGATATTCAACCAAATCGACTTGCCAATGCAAAAAGGGCAATTAGTCGACTCATCGATGAATTAGAAAATGATAAAATTGGTCTAATTGTATTTGCCGGTGAAGCCTACGTACAGCTACCCATAACAACAGATTTAGGGGCCGCAAAGCTCTTTCTGAGTTCAGTTAATACTGAAATAGTTCCCAGACAAGGTACATCAATCGGGGCTGCCATCAACTTGGCATCTCGTTCTTTCTCTCCCGAAGCAGACAAAAGCAAAGCTGTCATTATTTTGACAGACGGAGAAAACCATGAGGAAGGAGCTATTGAAGCGGCTCAGGCCGCAGTTGAAAAAGACATTACTGTTCACACCATTGGGATGGGCCTCCCCCAAGGAGCCCCAATACCTATTATAAATCAATTCGGACAAAAGGATTATCGAACTGATCATGAAGGTACCGTTATTGTATCCAAATTGAATGAAACAATGCTGCAAGAAGTAGCCATGGCGGGAAACGGGATATACATACGGGCTAATAACTCAAGAACCGGCCTCAATGCACTGTTTGATGAAATCAATTCAATGGATAAACAGGAAATGGAGTCGAGAATCTATTCAGACTACGAAGAACAATTCCAATATCCGATTGCAATAGCCGTTATCTTACTATTGATCGAATTCGTAGTTTTATATCGTAAAAACAAGTGGTTGAGTAAAATGAAGCTGGTTGGACCAGCAAACTAAACGAAACATAATGCTGATAAACAAACATTTAAAACCAATTCTTCTGGTAGGAATCACGCTGATCCTGGCTTCAACTACTGTCTGGGGACAAAAGCACAAGGGAGAAATAAGAGAGGGAAATCGTTTGTTTAAATCTGAAAAGTTTGAAGATTCTGAAGTGGCTTATCGCAGGGCACTGGATATACAGAGTGGATCTCTTCCTGCTACCTTCAATCTGGGCGATGCACTCTATCGGCAAGAAAAATTCGATGAGGCAGAGCGGCAGTTTATCGCTGCAAGTAGCAAGAATACTAGTAAAGAAGTACAGGCTCAGGCTTATCACAATATGGGCAACAGCCTGCTTCAAGCCGGTAAACTAGATGAAAGTATAGAAGCCTACAAAGAAGCATTACGAAGAAATCCTGCAGATATGGAAACCAAGTATAATCTGGCCTATGCACAGAACCTGAAAAAGCAACAACAGGAGCAACAAAACCAGGATCAAAATCAGGACCAGGACCAGGATCAGAACCAGGACCAGGACCAGGACCAGGATCAGAACCAGAATCAGGACCAAAACCAGGACCAAAACCAGGATCAGAATCAAGATCAGAATCAGAATCAGGATCAGAACCAGCAACAACAGCAGCAAAAGCAGCAACAGCAGCAACCACAAAACCAGAAAATATCAAAAGAGGATGCTCAGCGTTTGTTAGCTGCGCTGGCCAATGATGAGAAGAAGACACAAGAGAAAGTAAAAAAGGCAAAGGCTAAAGCCAAAAAAGTTAGAACCTTAAAAGATTGGTAACCAGAAGACCATTTACCATGCGGATATTGATTAGCCTCATCTTATTGACACCCGGACTGCTCGGACAGGCCCAGGAAAAGATTTCATTAACTGGGGCAGCACCACGGGTAGTTGAAGTGGGTGAGTATTTTAGATTATCATACTCGGTTAACTCCAAGGGCAGCACCTTTACAGGTCCACGACTCGATAACTTTACCTTTTCAGGCCCCATGCTCTCAACAAATATGAGCACCCAGATCATCAATGGGAAAGTCAGTCAGAGCAATACCTATACGTACAACTATACCGTTCAGGCGGCGCAGGAAGGAAAATTCAAGATCCCAGCTGCTTCTGTAGTTGTTGAGGGCAAGACCTATCGTTCGAATGAATTAACTATCGAAGTAGTAAAAGCCAACCCAGCCCGGCAACAGCAACCTGCAAACCGGACACCATCTCAGCGAAACGTTCAACCTAAAACTATCACTCCCGAGGATCTATTTGTTCGGGTAAATATTAACCGGCGAAATGTATTTAAAGGTGAACAAATTCTGGCGACAATTAAAGTATATACCCGTGTCAATTTGTCTCGTTTTGGAGAGATCAAACTCCCATCATTCCAGGGATTCTGGGCACAAGAAATTCCAACCTCTGAACAAATAAGCCTGGTGCGGGAAAATGTGGACGGTCGGATATACAACGTTGGAACAATCAAAAAATCTATCCTCATCCCCCAGCAGACGGGTGATATTGTAATTGATCCTTTCGAGTTGGAGTGTTTTGTTAATATCCAGAGTCAATCACGATCAATTTTTGATGATTTCTTTGGCAACTACCAAACCATCAGTAAAAAACTGGTTAGCCCCAAGATTACAGTAAAAGTCAAACCACTACCAACAGGAGCACCGGCCAACTTTTCAGGTGCTG
>CAYUGX010000085.1:0-2190 GCA_964444375.1 uncultured Porphyromonadaceae bacterium
TTTATAGGTGGCGTTGATATTGGGTGCTGGGTGCTGGGTTTTGGATTCTGGGTTCTGGGTTTTGGGTGCTGGGTTTTGGGTGATGGGATTTTTGAGCTCAGCAAGAATCGCTTCAACCTGTTTATTGGCATTGCTTTGGTTGGCTTGGGCAGCTTTTGCATAGATGTTGAGCCAATCGGGGTCATTCATATGGAAATAGCCATCTTTGATTTCGTTGGTAATGACTGTGAAAGCGGCACCAACTTGTTGGTTGGTCAAAACGATGATGGCTAGATCAAGTTCAGGTATCAGGGTCATTTTGGTGACCATACCGGCTAATCCACCTGTGTGAGAGATGACCTTGGATCCCATTTCATCGGCTAGCCGAAAACCTAATCCGTACGCTGCAAAATGAGTGTTGTAAGCGCCAGGATTGCGAACCGGAATAATGGTTTGGGGGGACCAGAGTTCATTGAGTTGCTTGCGACTCAGGAGCTTGTCATGTTGTCTAGCCCCACTGAGTGGGGCTGTTGTTTTGTTGTGATGGTTATACGTGTTAAGGAGTAAAGATGCCCAGTTAGCCATTTCTGCAACACTTGAATAAATGCCCCCGGCGGCGTTCATGAGTTCGTTTGTGGTTCTTTCGATTACCTGTACTTTACCATGGACTCGGCCGGGTGGTGCAATGACATTTGATTTGTCTTTCAGTCGAATGTATGAAGCAGCACTTTTTTTCATCCCTACCGGATGAAGTATTTTTTGCTCAATGAATTCCTCCCAGCTCAATCCCGACACTTTGGCAATCACCTCACCGGCAACAATATATAGGAGATTGTCGTAATCGTATTTGGTGCGAAAAGATGACACCTGTTTCAAATGTCTGAGATTATGGATCACATCCTGTCTTGAAAAATCAGTTCCATCAGGCCAGATCATTAAATCACCTGCCCCTAATCCCATACCGCTCCGATGACACAGTAAATCTCTTATCCTAAAATCATGTGTCACATACGGATCGTATAATATAAACTCAGGAATGTGGTCAATAACCCGGTCATCCCAGGTGATCTTACCCTGATCAACCAATATCCCCAAAGCAGCCGCAGTAAAAGCCTTGCTGTTGGAGGCAATCCCAAACAGTGTGTGCTTATCCATTGCTTCTCCGGTTTCCAGGGAGCGAACACCGTGTCCTTTCATGTGGACAACCTCACCATCCTTCAAAACGGCTACTGCCATCCCGGGCACGTCAAAAGTTTCCATGGTACGGGCGACGAGCTTGTCGATTTGGCTGCTTGCTAGCGGTTGAGCGAATGCACCCATACTGGTAACAATGGCGAGGAGGAGGTAGAGTGAAGTTGTCTTAGTTGTCATGGTTGTCATTGTTGTCGTGGTTGTCAACGTGATGTTGTGATTAATTCTAGTTGTTGGGCCGCCATGCTGGTGGCCTTTACTGCTGATTAATGCGTATCTTGATTTAAATTCTAAAACTAGTAAAATGTCAAAGAAAGTCCTCAGTCTTCAGTCTTCAGTCTTCAGTCTGATTTGGGTCTTCGGTCTAGGGTCTTTGGTCTTATTCTCTGCTTGTAAGAAGCAAGTAGTCCCAACTTACCTGAGCGAATACGAAAAAGAGTACCAAGAATCGCCGCGTGCAGCAAATTTGTCCTGGTTTAAGGATGCAGAGTTCGGTCTCTTTCTCCATTACGGGCTGTATGCTCAGGTGGCCAAAGGCGAGTGGGTTCAGTTACGCGATAAGATTCCTGTTGCTGAATATGCCAAATTGGTTGATGGTTTTACCTCAGCTGATTTTAGTCCTGAGCAGATCACTGAAACAGCCCTGGCAGCTGGAATGAAGTACATCACCATCACCTCAAAGCACCACGATGGGTTTTGCCTCTTCAAGACTGCTGCAACCGAGTTCAATTCCATCAATTCACCATCCGGTAGGGATTTAATAGGAGAATTATACGAAGCCTGTGAGCGGAAAGGATTGGGCCTGTTTCTCTACTATTCATACGGAGCCGATTGGAAGCACCCCTATTTCATGTCACGGGAGGATGGCTGGAACAATGCTCGTCCGGCCTATGCTGAACCGCAACCTGAGTATTTGTATGAAAAACCAGAGGATTTTAAAATCTATATTGACTTTGTACATGCGCAACTAACCGAGTTGTTGACTCAATATCCAAATATTGCTGGCATTTGGTTTGATCC
>CAYUGX010000085.1:2200-15300 GCA_964444375.1 uncultured Porphyromonadaceae bacterium
GCAGCACCAGAGTTTTTCCCAATCGATTCGACCTATGCACTGGTTCGCAGTATTTCTCCTCATGCCTTGATTTCTTTCAAACAAGGCGCCAATGGTGATGAAGATTTTATGGCTCCTGAGCGTTCGGGTAAAGCAAGGGTGGGTAATCAGTTTCCTATAGCACAAAAAGTCTATGAAATGAATAAAGATAAACCCCGTGAGATTTGCACCACCCTTCAACCGCACGCATGGGGTTACAACAAGCGCGACGATGGCAAGCACAGAACAGCCGATGACGTGATGAAAATGCTCGCTGATGCCAAAGCGATGAACGCCAATCTGCTGTTGAATATTGGCCCCCTACCGGATGGGGGATTGCCAGAGGAGGATGTGCGCACTTTGATCGAAGTTGGGAGGAGGAGGAAATAGGGTTGGGAGGGCCTGGTGGCCCGTCTTGTGGCCTTCGGCCGTCTGGTGCTTTGCGTCTGGTACTCTATGGGTGTCACTCCAGCGTTCCTCAGTTAATTACTTGACCTGCCTCTAATAGTCTTTCCTTCAGCGTTCTATAATCTACATCCTGTACACTGCATTTTTCTCTGATGGCCAACCCAGCCGCATTGGCAGCCGATTGACCCAGGATCATGAATACGGGTTCCATTCGGATTGAGCCGTATGCGATGTGGGAGGATGAAAGGCATACGGGAACCAGAAGATTAGTTGCTTCTGACTTTTTGGGAACAATAGCCCGGTAGCTAATCGGGTAGGGGCCGCCTGGATTAACCTGAACGTCACCTTCATTACGGGCAAAGCCGTTTTCATCAACATAGCGTTGAACATTGTGTGAATCCATATTATATGATCCCATTCCAATAGATGCCGGTGTTTCAATCTTGCCCCTCAAATGGTTTTCATTCATGACGAAATCACTCACCATTCGGCGGGCTTCTCGTACATAAATTTGGTGAGGCCAATGATCGTTATCCAAAAACTCATCTTTGGCCAATCCCCACTGACTAACTGCCTGGCGTACATCTTCAGGTACACGCTCATCGTAAGCCATAAACCACATTAGTCCTTGCTGATAGTTTTTGTGCTCCTCGATAATGTCTGCACGTTCCGCAAAGCTGCCTTCAGGATAGGCGTAATTCATGCCAATATTGTCGGTGGAAAAGGCACCATAATTATTCGTATCGGTTTTATCATTTGGTATGGCGTCGAACTTGTAAAAGATCTTTCTGAATCCCAGGTCGTAATACCGGGCCAGCAATTCATATTGCAGGGGATCATAATTTTCTGGCTTTGGAAATGGCACTCGATTTTCAGGTACTTTGGTTAAACACATTCGAAAGCAATAAGCCTGTATCCGTTGATCTGGGCCACCCTCCGATCCGGGTCCTTCATCGTGAATCCTGGGTAGAAGGCCACTGGTCGGATCTCCCGTAATCCGGTAGGGATCAACATCGAGTTCAAACTGGTGAGATACAGCCTGCCGCGTATTGATGCCATTTAGCGTTTCGTCATATTGACTATTGCCTTCTCGTCCAATGGTATAGCTCACACCTGCTGCCGCCATCAAATCCCCTTCATAGGTAGCATCGATAAACATCTTGCCTGAGAATTTTTGACCATTCAGCATCGAAATACTCTTGACGACGCCTTCTTTCAGCTTGACCCCTGACTCTCGATTCAACCAGTGGTCGCGATAAACTGGAATGTCATATTCATCCACCAAATCTTCGAATACCTCTTCGGCAACGTGTGGCTCAAACACCCATACCGCATCCTGATCGGGTTTATAATATTGGCACTCCTCAGCAGCTTCAAACACCCAGGCATCCGGCAGGTCATATTTTGCCTTAATGCGCTGATAATACTCCCGTGCAAAACCACCCACCTTTGATTTGTTACCAGAGTCAGTCCAGCCCAGGCCACTGGATGTTAATCCTCCCAGGTGTATATCGGGGCCGACCACGATGACCGACAGCCCCAGGCGTTTGGCCTCGACGGCAGCCGAGATGCCAGCGGAGGTGCAACCGTAAACGATGAGGTCGGATTTGTGGGTTGTGCAGGCCATCATGCTTGCGATGAAGAGGGTGATGATTATCGACCGTGGAGACACACGGCCGTGTGTCTTTATAATCCTAGGAATAAGTTTTATAGTCATTCGTTGATAAATTATCTTAGTTCGTTGATTCGTTTTTATAAATTCAGGATCGTAGCCGAATTTAGCACTAAACTTTTAAATATGGAGGTGCTATGAAAACAACAATTATTATTTCGATACTGCTGATGGGACTCAATATGAGTTTCAGTTCATGCGAGGGATTATATGGAGAGGCTGATCTGGCCCCGGATAACGATACCCTGGAATTTGAGGTGCCTATTGACGCACTGAGCTATCCTATTGTCGACACTGGTGTGGAGAAATTTTATGATGATTATGGAACCGTTTCCAGCATTGAGCCAGGTCAGGCATTTTACGGACAGGATGCACACTATCCTGGTAACGAGATGAAGTATAACAACAACGGTGATGGTACTGTCTCAGATCTGGTGACCGGCCTGATGTGGACACAGACCGTTGATCTGAATCAGGATGGTGAAATAGATGTGGATGATAAGTTGACTTTTGATGAGATCAATTCTTTCCTGTCGGATTTTAGCTGGGGAGGTCACAGCGACTGGCGCTTGCCTACCATCAAGGAATTGTATTCATTAACTGATTTCAGAGGGTTGGACCCCAGTGGGTATAATGGTTCTGCTGATGGTTTAGTGCCTTTTATTAATACTGAGTATTTCGGGTGTGGTTATGGCGATGAAAGTGCAGGTGAACGCATCATCGATGCACAAATGGCTACCTCAACCTTGTATGTGGGTGAAGCAATGAATTCCAATGAGATTATGTTTGGGTTTAATTTTGCCGATGGTAGGATTAAAGGTTACCCAGCCGGACAAATGCCCAATGGCGATATGAAAGGTTTCTATGTATATTTCGTCAGAGGTGCGACCAGCTATGGCATCAATGATTTTGCTGACAACCAGGACGGGACTGTATCCGATCGGGCCACTGGTCTGATGTGGTCACAAGCTGACAATGGCGAAGGGTTAAACTGGGAAGATGCATTGGCCTGGGTACAGGAAAAGAATACTGAAGCATACCTGGGACACAGTGATTGGCGTTTGCCTGATATCAAAGAATTGCAAAGCTTGGTTGACTATTCCCGTTCTCCTCAAACTACTGGCTCTGCAGCCATCGATCCTTTGTTCAGCTGCACTGAAATCACGGATGAAGGTGGTGACAAAAACTATGGTTTTTACTGGTCAAGTACCACCCATGAGAATATGAGAAACGGCTCAAATGCTTGCTATATCGCCTTTGGTGAGGCTTTAGGTTTCATGTCTCATCCGCCATACTTCTCAGATTATGACCTGATGGATGTCCATGGTGCTGGTGCACAACGAAGCGATCCAAAAGTGGGTGATCCAGCCGATTATCCATACGGTCATGGTCCGCAAGGTGATGTAATCAGGATATTCAACCTGGTTCGACTGGTTCGCGATGCTCAATAAGCTGATATTTTGTAGCTTTAAGACAATGAAGATTGACAAGCAAATAGGATGGTTCAGATGGCTCTCTTACCTTTTCATCTGGGCCGTTCTCTTTTTAGTGCCGGTGATTACACCCAGTCGTGAAGTGGGCTCAGGCTGGAATCAGGCGATATCAGAGTGGATACGATTACTACCCTTCTTGATCGTATTTTTCATCCATCATTTTGGGATACTTCCACTCCTTGAAAATAGGAAACGAAGATCACTGTATCTGATTTTAACACTGACATTGGTAGTGGTGGTTGCCATATTGAGTCCAAGTATTCGTTTCTTGAATGATTGGATTATACAGGTGAATCCACCAAACAACCCACCCATGGATCGTTTTGGTCCAGAGGAGTTTTTCCCCGGAGATCATCCCAGAGAATTTAGACCGGGGCAAAGACCCAGTCCACAAGGCGGCCCAACAGGTTCAGGTCCCGTTCGTGTACTGTATAACTTTATTATTGCCATTTTGGTGGTTGGCTTTGATGCCGCTTTAACCCTGGTCACCAAATGGCTAAGCCAGGAGCAAAAAACCAGGGAGATTGAGAAAGGTCAACTCCAGACTGAACTGGCCTTTCTTCGTACCCAGGTGAGTCCCCATTTCTTTATGAATACGCTGAATAACATTCACGCCCTGATTGAACAAGATCAGCCAAAGGCGCAGGATGCCGTGATCAGATTGTCGAATATGATGCGGTATTTGCTGTATGAATCAAGGAACCGGGTTCCGCTTGCGAAGGAAATTGAATTTTTAAAAAGTTATTTTGACCTGATGCGATTACGCTATGACGAAAAGGTCAAAATAAATGCCTTGTTTCCAAGTAATGCTGTTGGTTTCAAAATACCTCCTTTGCTGAGCATTAGCTTGATTGAAAACGCTTTCAAGCACGGCATCAGCTACGAAAATGATTCATTTGTCAAATTTGACATGACAACGAAAGAAAAGTGGCTCGAAATCAAGATAGCAAATTCAACCTTTAGTGAACAAGTCACCAATCCACCAATCCACCAATCCACCAGTCACGGTATTGGCCTTGAAAATCTAAAGAAGCAACTCACGATGCTTTTCGACAAAGACTACCAATTGACCATCCGAGAGGAAGGAAATGCCTTTATCGTTTATATGAAAATACCCTTAGATCATGATTAGATGTGTCGCATTGGATGATGAGCCTTTGGCACTGAAGCAAATGGCCGGTTATATAAGCAAAACACCCTTTTTGCAATTGGTGGAAAAGTTCACATCAGCGATTGAGGCTATGGCTTTTCTACAGGAAAACCCGGTTGATTTATTGTTTATCGATATACAAATGCCAGATCTGAGCGGAATGGATTTGGTTAAATCCCTAGCAGATAAACCCATGGTGGTTTTTACCACGGCCTATAGTGAATATGCAGTTGAGGGATTTAAGGTGGATGCCGTAGACTATTTGCTGAAGCCCATCGCCTATGCCGATTTTCTAAAGGCCGCCAATAGAGCACAAAGGCAATTCGAAATACAGCATCAAGAGACCATAAGTACGGGCCGTGACCACCTCTTTGTCAAATCAGAATACCGCATGGTTCGGATCAATTTCGAGGAGATCCTATACATTGAAGGCATGCGGGAATATGTTCGTATCCATTTATTGCACGATAAACCCATAATGAGTTTGCTGAGCATGAAGTCATTGGAGGCCCAACTCCCAGAAAACCGCTTCATGCGTGTTCATAGGTCGTATATTGTTAATCTTAAGCAAATTAAGGTTGTAGAGCGAGGACGGATCATCTTCGGAGATGAGCGGATTCCGGTTAGTGATCAATACAAAGAAATCTTTCAAAATTATCTGGATTCTAACTTTTTTGAAAGTTGAGCAAAAGGTCGTAAATTGGTTACTGGTTAGTGAGATTAAACCTTAGGAATTACGCGGTTAACGAAGTGTAAAGGCATGACATTCAATCGTGTATCTTTATTCATGTTGTTTAGACGACAAGCAATAGCTTTTCTCCTTTTTGTCGTAATACCCCTCTTTTGGTTGCTTGATCCAGTCCGTGCACAATCGTATGGTGGTGCATATACGGTAGACGGAAATATTTCTGAGTGGAATTTGACTGATGATTATTTCGAGAGTTATTATAAAAGCGGGATGGCCGGGTTAACGGTGGGAGCGAAATTGTATTTGCACATGGACCCATCTACAGGAATACTCTATGGACTCATGTTGAGGGAACCTGGTTTTGTTGGATTGGGTAGTGATGATCACATCACGTTGAAACTAGTGTCTGCTATCAGCTGGAATTCACCAACCACTCAGGTTAATTATCTTCAGACTGGTAATTTGGCTGGGATTGAATGCATGTGGACAGGCATGACGCAAGGTACTTATGATGTCTATTTTCAATTCAAAGTTGGTACGACTGTGTACTATGGTCCACCTGGCACCCAGTTAACATTGGCTTGGCTTGATTTGGAAGTGGAAAAAACTGTTGACAATGCGACACCAAATATTGGTGATCAGGTCAGTTTTACAGTTACTGTAACCAATCATAGCACCACAACTGATGCAACATCAGTAAATTTGTGGGATCGCCTTCCGGCTAATTTGGTATACAATAGTGTGGTATCAGGTTCATTGAGCCATACCTTGCACAACGGTAATCAGGACATCAATTTAACAGCTGCTAGTATTGGGGCAAATTCATCAAAGAATTTTATTTTCAAAGTCGATGTAAATGGTTCAGCAGACAATACAGCTGCTGAATTAACAGTAGGTCAATACGATACGAATAGCACAAACAATTCCTCAACTGTTTCGGTAAGTGCTTCAGGATCATCTGGTGGTGGGGGTGGTGGCATTGAAAGTAACGGTGATTTGGCAGTGAAGATGGCCTGGCGCAATTTTGTCAGAATCAAAGAAGATACGCGTCCAAGATCGGATACCCGGGATGACCTTCCGGTGTTTTCCGAAAACCTGGCACGTAAAGGAATCATTACAGTGGCTTCAAAGACCAAAATCGCTAACCAGGTCCTGGACTATATACCTGAGATAGGTCCTTTCAAGAGCCAGGCGCATGTGTCAACACCCGATGATCTACTGACGATAACCAACGCATCAGCCATTTTTTCAGCTGATTATTATGATCCTTCTGGTAGGCGATATGGTGCCCTGATGGCAATGATTACGAATAACGAAGTCTATGACCACACCAAACTGGTATGCGACCGGCTTAATGGTGGTGAGCTGACCAAACGTGAACTGGTCGAGGTTAGAGGAATTCCAATGATATTGACCCGATTGGTTCAGGAAAGCGGCGAGATTGATTATGCCATCAGTTTTATCAGCTTTGTTCGAAAACATCAATTCAACTTTGACAGTCGTTGGCATCCTAGTTCTTATAGCGATTTAGCAGGTTGTGAAGTGCTTAATTTTCAAATTTGGTCTGTAACTCGTCAATCAACCCTCGAATTAACTGAAAGAGTTCTTGACCGGATGGCTATCGACTATCCAGTAAAGTCTGCGTCTAAGAAGCCAGTTGAGATGCCTAAACTATACGTGTCATCAGGATCATACCAGAGTGACCAACTGCAACTCAATATCATGAATCCAGATGGGGCAGAAACCATTGAATTGACTGGCAAGAAAACCCTGATCGAGGGCGGTGAAACAATTCCATTCTCCTATACAATCCATATCAATCCGGCAGAACCAAAACAGCGTATTGAACTTGACATAGGTACACTATTTGACGCGGTTGTCGTGGTCAACAATAACCTGGATCAGACTCCAGATTATCTCTATTTCTCAGATGGTGCCTGGGCGTTGGATCACCTACCAGGTGGTGCCATCGTAGAGAGCTTCGTTATTAAACCCGGTACTCTTTCTGATAGGCATGCTGCATTGACTCTCAACAGAAATATTAAGATTAGTGGGCAAGTCAAAAACTACCTGTCAGTGTTTAGGACGTTGCGGGCCAGTGGACGTCCCTCTGACTGTTCAGAGATGAATTACCTCAGTTTCGAGGCTAGCGGATACGGAAATTGTGAGCTTGTTATCGTGCGTGAAAAAATTGGCAATTGGGCTTCGCAGTACAGAATACCAATCCAGCTGGATGCAGAAGAGAAGCTATACCAGATTAAACTCAATGACTACCTGGGATTTGAGGATGTGGAATCAGTTGTGTTTTCTTTCTTGGGTGATGGATACAGTGAAACCCCTTTTAGTTTTGAACTTAAGAATCTGCAATTTGAAAGCCTTCCTGATCAACTCAGATCCTCAGATTTGAGTAATTTTTATTTATCGGTGTATCCCAATCCGGTAGCGGATTATGCCCAGGTGGCTTATGAGCTGGAGGAAGCTGCTGAGGTACAAATAGAAATACTAAACGGTCTTGGCCAGGTTGTTGAGGTTCTGGCTCACAGCACGGTTAATAAAGGGAATCAGGTCAAACAGTTTGATTTGGGGCATTTATCAGCTGGGACCTATTGCATCCGATTGTGGGTAGGGGACCTCCAGGCTCAGAAACTCTTCTTAAAACGGTAAGCTAAGATTATCAGTTAATCGTTAGGCTATCTTATTGACAATTTTCAGTTCACCCTGAAACAGTATCTCAGTGTTACTTGGTTCTTGAAAAGATTCAGTTGCCTGATTCTCCCAGTAGGCTTGTATGCTTTTAGTGAATTCCTCATCAAGATCAGATGAAAAAACCTGCCTGAGCTCTCCCTGCGGATTGCGGGCCAATCGAACACAGTAATTGTACCATATCAAGTTGGTAGAGGCCATAGCAAGGGTTTTTATTGCAATTAATTCATAGATAGAATGACCTGCCCGACTTCCTCTGTCAAGCCATTTCTGGGCATCAGCCAGATTATTGTTTAAAAAAATACACGATTTACGCGATGGATATTGACTAAAGTTGGATTTTCGATAGGATTCAAAGCGCAATTCAACCTTGCGTCGTATCAAATATTCTCGATTCGTCCGATATGGACCAGGTACAGGATTTACGAAATAGAGTTTATGCGGACTTTTTGAGAACGTTGAATTGCGTATGAGTTGTCCTAAAGGCCAATTTAATTCTGATACTATATAATAGGTTTCTGCCATATATAAAAGTAAACAGTTTTCAGAACCCCGCCTCTCGCCTCTCGTCTTTCGTCTATTTATACAGTCCCGTATCGCCTTCTTTCCAGATAATCATCAGGCTATCCACCACTTCAGGATGATCTGCTGCCACGTTTTTGCTTTCCAGCGGATCGGTTTTGTGGTCATACAACTCTATGACTGGCTCCTGGTCTCTAGAGTATTTGGTGAGTCGGTATCGATCTGTTCTCAGTGATATACCCCGTCTGAAATAGCTAAATGTGAAATCATCCCAATTTGCCGTTTCATCCCCATGCATCAAGGCTACCAGGCTCTGTCCATCAGTCGCATGCGGCATCTCAATCCCACACAATTCCATTATTGTCGGATACAAATCCACCGTCCCTACAATTCGATCAATTTGCAATCCAGCATTCGCCTTTCGCCTCTCGTCTTTCGCCTCTCGAATCAACAGCGCACTCCGCGTTGCATAATCAAACACCGTATGCTTACCCCATACCAAATGATCGCCCAAATGCCAGCCATGGTCGCCCCACACGATGACATGGGTGTTTTTATCCAGACCCGTTTCTTCGAGTTTATCCATCAGGAGTCCGATTTGCGCATCAATATAGCTGACACATGCAGCATAGGCGTGTTTAAGTTTCTGACTGTATTCATCCGATAGGGGACCATTTAATGAGGCTTTCTCTTCACCCAATTGATAGCCGTTGAATTCGCCTGAACCATGCAAGCTTGCGCGGTGGACGTCATCTGGTGAGTGGGGAATATCGGTCAGAGGAATATCACTTTGGTTGTATAGGTCCCAGTATTTTTTTGGGGCATTGAAGGGAAGGTGGGGTTTGAAGTAGCCGACTGCTAACAGGAAAGGCGAGCCGGAGCGTGGCGACGATCCCGATTTATCGGAACGGTGAGATGCAAGTGAATCTAATTTCTTGAGGGCGAGTTCGGTTGTTAAGCCATCGGGATAGCCGCTATCATCCACATCGGAACTTTCATAGGGTTTGACCTGGCGTTTCATTGATTGACGGTTGCTACCATCGGCGTAACCGAAAAAGGCATTCCAACCTGTACCCCATTTCCCATGGTCGAAAAGCATTTCATTCCAGCTGTGCGGTAATTCGAGTTCAGTACCTACCGGTTCAGTATAGCCATACAAAAGCCCGTCTACGTAATGCGAAATCTTGCCTATGCCAATGGTGTGGTAGCCGTTCCTTTTGAGGTGATGAACGAAACTCTCAGGCTGTTCAGATTCGTCTTTGCCAGCGATTTCTTTGTGAATGGCCTCATTTCCTACCTGAACAGCTGAAACGGGGTAATTGCCAGTTAATAAGCTAAATCGAGAAGCCCCACAGGTGGGGACAGACACGTAATGGTTGGTGAATAAGAAACCGGATGCAGCCAGTTTATCCAGGTTCGGAGAGTGTATGTGGTCTATCCCATAGCAGTTTAATTCAGGTCGCAAATCATCTACGGCAATGAATACTATATTTGGTGGTGTAGAGGTGCAAGCGGAGAATGCAATAAGTAAGAAGAAGAGGATGTTTCGGAGCATATTGGGATTGGTTAATCAGTGAATCGGTTAATCAGTGAATCGGTTAATCGAGTTATTCAGGATAGGATGGAATAGAGGTTGTAGGGGAGCCACACTGGCGCCTGTATCGGTTAAAAACCCTTAATAACACGTATAAATTCTTTCAATTTCTCTGTATCAAGCTTTCCATCTGTGCGTACGCCATTGCAAACGTCAACACCGAAAGGTTTAACTGTTTCGATGGCTTCAACAACATTCTCCGGGGTTAAGCCACCTGCCAGAAACACAGGTGATTCAGCATGTTCAACTATTTCGCGGCTGATCTGCCAGTCGTGAGTTTTGCCGGTACCTCCCAGAATTTTTGTGGGTAAATTCGGATTGCCTGAATCGAGTAAAAGTGCATCAACGTACGAGTCTATTCGCAAAGCCTGTTCGATGGCTCCTTCGTTTTGCACATGAATGACCTGGACTACCTTAATACAGGGTATTGAGGCTCTAATCTCCAGATAGTTGCCTGTGTTTAAACGGTCGACCAATTGAACCGTCCGGTTTTTAACCTTTCTTATAAGGTCGATTAAATCCCAGGAGTTATCAAGTGCGGTTAATACAAAGGCATCAATGCTGGGTGGGATGGTTCGGGTAATATCCCTGATTCTTTCATCCGGAATAATGCCCGGTCCACTTGGCATGGTTGAGACCAAGCCAATTGCATCAGCACCCGCTCCAATCGCCATCTCGGCCTCAGCCTGATTTTGGATGCAACAAATTTTTATTCTAGGTTTTATCGCTTTCATCATATTTCCAAGGGTTGTATAAATGTCTTGAATATTATTTGAAGAACCAAACTGGGTTTTGGGTATTGGGTTCTGGGTTTTGGGTTCTGGGTGGCGGGTTGTTGCGTTTTTTGAATTCTTGCGTCTTAGAGACAAAAACCTAACCATGAGACCTGTTCGTTTATTGATAATTGGATTGACGGTGGCCGGGATGATGCTGTCTTGTAAACGCTCTGAGACTACTGATTATCAGTTTGATTTTTCTGGGATTGAGCCGTTTTGGGAGCTGATGGATACGCTAGCCGCCAACCAGGAGCCCTCGAATGCCCTTTGGAATAGCTTGTTTGCAACGCCTGGATACAAGACCTTAACCGATATTGAGTTTCCAATTTCATATATTAAATCCTATATGAGGCATGGGGTTATGCCTTCAGTTCAGCCTTCCTATCAGGAATGGGTGAGTAAAGGGTACTGGGATACCGTTTTTCCCTATCATATGCGTCAGGTGTACCAGCATCGCGATGAGATCATGGAATTTGTTGGGGTGATTGATGATCCGGCCTTTATTGAAAATGCCATCGATTTAGCAAAGACATATTGGCCCAATCAAGATATCCCCGAAGGTTTTCCGCCGATCTCTTTTCTATTCTTCAGCATGGATGCCCGAGGCTATGACCCGGTCATACTTGATTTGTTTTACGCCTTGGATAAGTACCGAAAAGGTGGGCTGGTTGAACTGATTGCCCATGAGATCCATCATTTTTACAGGAATACCGTACTTGACTTTGAATATCCGTCCGAGGACCATCCCGATTTTGTGGTCGTGCATACCCTGAATCAGGTTCATTTAGAAGGCATGGCCGACCAAATCGATAAGGTTCATTCCCTGGCTAATCCCTATTATGCCCGAATGAATGAGCGGTATCATCGTAATCTGAAAGGAACCCCTAATGACATGCGCCGTTTGGATAGTCTACTGGCAATTTATCCTCACCTGCCGGATTCAGCTAAAGCTAAAACTGCCGAACAAATTGCGAATTCAACTCCCAACAGCGGACATCCAATGGGCTATTCTATGGCCTATAGCATGCTGAAAGAGAAATCTCTTGATTATGTTCTGAAGAATGTTGGAAATCCTTTCAGGTTTTTTATCCGCTACAACGACATGGCAATTCATAGTGAACTTGAATTACCGGTGTTCTCGAATGAAGCAATTAAGACCATACGAGGATTTGAAATTAAATATGGTAAAATGAAATAGACTCCCGTTATTTGTGCTGATTGTTTATTTTACCGCGATCAAAATTGATCCCACATGAAAGCTTTAATTGCCATTCATAGAACCAATCTTCTGATTGTTATCTTTTGTTGCATGCCTTACCTGGCCGTCGCTCAAGACTGGTACAACGCAACCGATCTGGGCTTGACCGGACAGGCTTGGTCTGAGCTTCTCCATCCCTATGACAGGTTGCCCGTTAAGGCTAAAGAAGTTGTTCGCGGCCCCGTTTGGAAATTGGGAACCAATACAGCGGGGCTATCTGTCCATTTCAAGACCAATTCAAGCAGCATTCGTGTCAAATGGAAAGTACGCTATCAGAATGCCATGTGGCACATGACGAATTGTGGAATAAGAGGGATTGATTTGTACATGAAGCAAGATGGCAAATGGTGTTATGCGGGTTCTGGTAGCCCAGGTGGTGACAAATCAAACGAAGGGGAGATTATAAAAGATTTGGATGGCTCGATGCATGAATTCCATATTAATTTACCCTTGTACGATGGGATAGATAGCCTTTTTATTGGTGTTGAACCAGGAAGCAGACTGGAGGAGTCTAATACCCTTTCTGGTAAACCACTTGTTGTATATGGCACTTCTATCCAGCAAGGTGGATGCGCCACCCGCCCCGGGATGGCTTCTACCAATATTCTGATGCGCCAACTAAATCGAGAGGTGATCAATCTGGGTTTCAGTGGAAATGGTCGAATGGAAATGGAAGTGGCCGAACTGATCGCTGAAATTGATGCAGCAGCCTACGTACTTGATTGTCTTCCCAATATCCATAATCTTAATGTGATTGTTCCTCGCTATGTATCTGTTGTCACTTATCTCCGAGCTAAACGACCAGATACTCCCATTTT
>CAYUGX010000086.1:0-1228 GCA_964444375.1 uncultured Porphyromonadaceae bacterium
ACTCAAAATCAACGACCGCTGATATGGGTATTTGTGAAGGCATCATCGTTGTTTGATTCATGAAGGTTATTTTCTGATTCATCAGGCTGGTAATGTCAGAGCGGTATTCCTCAGCCAGGCGCAATTGAATTGGATATTCGTCTTCACCCACTTTGAAATACGACACCTCTTTACCAAACAGGGCCGTACGAATGGTTGATGCAATCACCAGGGTTGAAAGTCCATAACGCTGCGCTTTGTCGCGATTGATACGAACCAATAATTCGGGTTTGCCCAATTCAATATTCGTTTTCAAGCCTTCGATGCCCTGAATCGTTGAGCCCTCAATGCGGTTGATCACAGTATCGGCATAGCTCAGCAGCACATCAAATTCACGTCCACTGATTTCGATATTTACCGGACTACCAGTTGATGGACCTTCTTGCATTTCTTCAACGTAGAAGTCAACTCCAGGATACTGGTCGGTCAACCCACTGGAAATCCGTTTTTTCAAATCTTTGGTATTGACACCCTCACGAAACTGAAAGTCAATGAAATTCAGTTGTGTCATGGCTTTGTGAGGCGTTTCACCAGTGGCCGTTTCATCCATTCGACGAGCACCGTTACCTACAGTGGTCAGCATAGACTCAACAATTTTCATATCATCACCGATCAATTCAACGATCTGCTGTTCCATAAAGCTGGCTACTGAATCGGTTATTGCAATATCAGTTCCCAGGGGCAGTTCTGCATGAACAATCAGCTCACCTGGTTCACGTTCTGGAAACAACAAGAAATTGCCACTTCTAGCACCATAAAAGGCCATGGCCAAAAAGAACAGTACGAACATACCGAGCAAGAAGAAAATCGGATTGCGCTTTTTCAAACTGAAGCGCAAGAATCGCTGATACCAGTTTTCAAGAATGACCAAGAATTTCTCTTGGAACCATACGGCTACGCGCTTCATAAACAATTGGTGAGCAAGAGCAATGAAAGCCAAGAGGGCCAGAATATTGGCAAACCAAATAACCTTCATGAAATAGAAAAGAATAGCGACTACTGCGATGCTTGCCGCAATGATCAAAATTCTGCGCCGTGGCGCGCCTTTTCTTCTTTTTCCCTCGCGTTCAAATGCGTTTGTAAATACCGGGATAAAGACCAGGGCAACTAGCAAAGATGAGGTCAAAACCACGATCAGGGTAATGGGCATGTATTTCATGAATTCACCCATCATTCCTTCCCAGAACAT
>CAYUGX010000086.1:1328-15219 GCA_964444375.1 uncultured Porphyromonadaceae bacterium
AAGGTGATGAAGATCGAAAGTGGTATGGCTAAACCCACAATAACCGCATTTCTGAGGCCCAGGAAGAAAAACAACACGGTAATCACCAGAATCACCCCAATAATGATGCTATTCTCCAAATTACTTAGCTGGTTCTTGGTATCTTTTGACTGGTCGAAGGTATAATTAACGTCTAAATCAGCCGGAACAGCCGAGCTGCTATATGCTTCGCCGATAATTCGTTGAACGGCTTCAGAGGCCGTTATCAGGTTTTCTCCATCTTTCTTAATTACCTGAAGAGTAACTACCGGATTTCCGTCTAATCGGGCATAGGTCTTCTTGTCTTCAAATCCATCTATTACCTCAGCTACATCTTTCAGATAAACCGTCAGGGTCGGATCTTGCTTCACAATAATATTTCGGATGTCATCAACTGTCTTAAACTCACCAACCGTACGAACCGATCGACGGGTTCCGCCAATATTCAATTCTCCACCGGCCATGGTGATGTTCTCCATCATGAGGATATTTTCAATGGCTGTGAAGCTCAGTCCTAAAGCCTCCATTCGGGCCAGGTCAACCTCTATCCGGATAGCACGTTCATCTACACCGGCAATATTTACCTGTGAGATTTCGTACACCCGTTCCATTTCTTCTTGCAGGTACTCGGCAAAATCTTTCAGTTGGATCAATGAATAATCACCCGAGAGGTTCACATTCATAATCGGAAAAGAACTAAAGTCGAGATCAACCGCTTGAGGGTCGCTCATCATATCATCAGGAAGTTCAGACTTAGCCTTATCAATGGCATCTTTCACGTCGACCAGGGCTTCTTTGATGTCGACTGTGGTCTGAAACTCGACGAAAATCATTGAGAAATCCTGCATTGAGGTTGATTTCAATTGATTGAGCCCCTCAACTGTTTGCAGTTCATTTTCCAGAGGACGGGTGATCAGATTTTCAATGTCTTCAGGTGAATTGCCCGGGTATGGTGTTTGTACAAAAACGGTTGGGTAATTGATCTCGGGGAAGAGCTCTTTCGGCATAGTAAAATAGGATATCACACCAAAAGTGAGCAGTATAAATACCGCTAGAAACACGGTATTCTTATTCTTGAGGGCCAGCGTTGTGGGCTTGAACTCCCTTTTCGTTTTTCTGTTTTCTGCGTTTTCCACGTTGCTCATTCTTCACAGGTTTAATCAACTATTTGTAACTGGTTGCCGTCTTTAATCTGGTTAAATCCGGTAGTGACAATCAGAGCGGTTTGATTGAGGCCGGATGTAACTACAGTATGTACACCATCTGATTTACCGGTCTCTACATAGGTTTTCACGGCGAAGTAATCTCCGTCATGTGGACGTGCGACATACATAAAGTGTCCTTTAATATCCTGCCGGATGAGATTGGTCGGAACCACAAAAACGTTTTCGGCCTGGTAATCTCGAATCTTCAGCGTGGCCAGCATGTTGGGTTTAACCTTTTCTCCTGGATTGCTCATATTCACCCGGATACCAAAGGTGCGGCTTGCGGGATTAATCACATTTCCAACCTGTGCGATGGTGGCTACCTTTTCGAAACCTGGCAGGTTTGGAAAGGTGATCCATACCGAATCTCCTTTGCTTACTGTTTCAATGTAGGTCTCAGATAATTCGGTATTGATGTGTAACTGATTCAAGGCAATCATTTCAATGATCTGGCGGCCAGGTGTGGCAAATTCGCCAACTTTTTGGAATATGGTTTCGACATATCCGGTAAATGGGGCTCGCACTTTGGTTTTACTCAACTGCGTCATCAGTGATTCGCGACTTTTCACCAATCCTTCGTAGCGGTTTTTAGCTTCGAGATATTGCATTTCTGAACCGACACCCTGATCGAATAATTGCTTTTGCTTTTCGTACAGGGTTTTGGTGAGTTCAAGCGACTTATCAATTTCGGCCAATGAGTTCACCATGGTTTCATCATCTAGTGTAACTAAAGTTTGACCTTTCGATACCTTCTGGCCTTCAGCTACGTGAATTCTCAGAATTTGTCCGTTCAATTCAGGACTAACCATGGCGGCATTTACTGCTTCAACCATGGCTGAAGTATTAAAATAGGTTGCGAAATCACGAACACTCACCATTTCTGCTTTGACTTTGATTCCGTTATCCTGAATCTCGGTCTGCATGGCTGCTAGTTCGGTTTCGAGGTCTTTAAGTTGTGCATTGAGTTCGCCGATTTTGCTATGTGTCTTTGCGATTTCGGCGTTTATTTGCTCTGATGTTCGTTCCTGGGGCATGCATGCGGCCAGGAGGGTTATGATTACTGTGAGTGATAGTATTTGTTTCATGATATTGGTGGTATTACATTTTTCAGAGCCACACGGCCGTGTGGCTTTACAAAAGATTGTATGCTTTATCTAGTTCGAGTTTTTTATTCATCATGTCTAGGATGGCGCCTAGGTAGGTGCCTTGTGATTCGAGGAGCTGGTTGTAGCTCTGATTGAGATCGGTGCTCGATGCAACTCCATTTTTGTATCGGATTTGTTCTTTGTCGTAAATCCGTTGGGAGAGGTCGAAATTCTCTTTTTTGTTTTCATAAGTCTGCAGGGCCACTGCGAAATTATCCTTCGCTGAAACCGCGCCCATGACTAAGCTTTCGCTCACCTGAGTTTTGGTGTTTTTCGCTTTCTCGACTTCGAGCTTGGCTTTTTGCACTTTATAATACCGGTTTCCTGAACTGAAGATTGGGATGGCAATTTGCACTCCGGCCACAGTGGTTGGGAACCATTTTTCATCAAAATCGAAAAAGTTAAATGCATTTCGTTGGGCATTCTGGGTTTGTGAAAGAAATCCGGATACGGTTGGCATGTACTCGGTACGAGCCAGTCTCCATTGAAGTTCAGTAATGGTTTCCTGGGTTTCAATAACTCGATAATTGATGTGATCTTCAAGAGTCAATTCGGTTTTGAGGCTTGATTCGGGACTGATTGCCATGAGCAGGGTCTGCAATTTATCCGATAGGCGGATGTCATCATCAACGGCCAAACCCATATTGAATTTAAGTAAGTAACTGGCGTTCTTGATTTGGTTTTCAGCATTCAATTCATTGGTTTTCAAATCCGATAGGAGAAGAGCCAATTTATCGACATCGGTATCAACCATAAAACCTTGCTCATACATGGCACGGGTGTCTGCCAGCAGCTTTTCCATCGTCGAGATGGTCTCTTTCATCAGCTGGGCATTCTCTTCTGAGATTAGCACCAGATAATACGCGTTTGCGATGGCCTGCTTCACATCCATTTCAACCTGTTCGAGTTGCAAACGTGACATTTTCTCGAATTCTTTGGCTGCTTTAATTCCGACAATGTATGCTCCATTAAAAATGAGCTGACTTAGCTGAGCATCAACTGAAGCGTTATGCTTAGTGCCGAATTGCACTTCCATGTAAGTACCCGGTTCCCCTCCAAAAAATTCGGCTGGGATCAACTGGGTGGCTAGATTAATGAAATTCGTGTAATTCACATTTGCGTTTACCTGAGGAAATCCGGTTGCCAGATTCTCACGAACGGATTTAGCCGCAATGGCTACATCGATGATGGCGTTTTGAGCCTGGTAATTGTTCTTAATGGCATATTCTTGTGCCTCTTTCAGGCTAAACTCTTTTACCTGGCCATGCAGTGGTACACTCAGCGTGATCAGGATGGCAAAGAGCATTATGTAAATCGTTTTACTTTGCATCTATATATTCTTTAAGTTTTTCATTGAGAACCTGCACCCCTTTCTCGTTGGCGATACCGTGCAGGTGGTAAATAAATATTTCGCGCATGACTGTCTCCGATGACAATTCGTTCAGCGTGAAATTGTCAGAATCGTATTTGTATTCGAGACGTGTCATGTGTATTTTACTGATGATGTTCACATCCATGTCTTTGCGATACAATCCTTCATTCTGTCCTTTGATCAGATTCGTCTGGATTGATTCGTGCATGCGTTTGCGCGATTCATGCATCAGCCGGCGATAGATTTCGGGATAGTATTTTTTGAGATCATAATCGAGGGTTGGATTATGATCTCTCATCATGATGTTCATGTAGCGATTTACCTCAAGCAATTCAATGATGGCGTTGAGGTTCTTCTCGACAATGCTATGAATTTGCTGACCGTGATGCATCGAGATCTGCACCATGACCAGCTCAACCAGTTCGGCCTTATCTTTTACGTATTGATACAACGTTTTTTTGCTGATGCCGAGTTCTCGTGATACGTCATCCATGGTCACGCTCTTGATCCCAAACTTGTTGTAAAGCTCATAGACCCGAATAAGCAACAATTTCAATTTTTCATCCATACTACTTCCTTTTACGCTGCGAATGTAACAGAAAGACACTTGGAAACAAAAAAGGTTTAAAAAGTTTCCCTGGTTTTTCGGTAAGCGAGGGTGCTTTATCGGTAAGTGACCGTATTATGCAGTGGGATTACCATGAGAAATAAAAGAAAATGGCTACTTATTCGTTACTTTATTGTTAGAACCCTTGTTACTATGAAGCGAATTGTCTTTTCTGTTGTTTTAGTTTTTCTGCTAGTATCTGGCCTTTTAGCCCAGCGCACCATTTGGACCATAGGAACGGCTCGGACAGTGCCGAAGGGGGAGGCTGAATTCGGTATTTTGCATCCCTTACAGATTGGACTGGGTGATCACCTCGAAATCCAGACCTCACCATTGTTGACATTGAGTTTAGCCCCGAATCTGACGGTGAAACCGCGGTGGTATACCAGTGAAACCTGGTTGATAGCCAGCCGGCATCGCTACAGCATGCCCACCATGTTATTGCGTGGTATGGGTGATACAGGATGGTTCACCAATAGCGCAATAACTGATACCGTTAATTACCCTTATATATTTACCCTGGGTACTGACGGACTGTTTACCCGAAGATTGGGGAAAGAACTTATTGTCACCGGCCGGGTAGGTACCGACTTTGCCCTAAAGTTCAAGGGAGATTCAATGCCACCAGTAACTCATCCGCTCTTGTATCCCAGAACGGCTATATATAATAATAAGTTTGTGTGGAATGTGGGCATCTTGGTCGACGGCAACATTGTTCGCGAACACAATTTCAGGGCAGACATTTCTTTCTATTCGATTGGCCTCGGCATTGATGACTGGGCTTTAGAGCACAGGGCATTTTACATCTACAACAAAAGCATCAGTTTTGCGGCCATGCTTGGGTACAAGCTCAGTTATGCCAGTTTCCCCGCTGATCGTCGCTTCTTCATTTCACCTGCCATTGACTTGATTTGGAAGATCAATGCCAAGCCGGATGTATCTACTGATTTGTTTAGGAGGTAGGTAGTTCTTACCTGTGCCATCGGGTCCCTGCCGGAGTTTACCCCGGACTTGATCCGGGGCCGGTTCCTTGTGAGTACTCTACCTGCACGAGCAGTTCCCTGCATTCGCAGGGATGACAATGGAGCTGGTCAGTCAATTTAGTTGGTGGCATTTCTTTTGCCGGCATTTTGCTTGTGAAGTTGTAATGAAAGCAAAAGAGCCTATGCCAACACATTTGACTAGCCCTAACCAATGTCATCCCTGCGAATGCAGGGAACTGAAGGCACAGGTATAATGCCGAAAAAAATCTATTTTTACGTAAAAAGAGACTAATGACCTATACTGCCCTTATCGTTGCTGGGGGACGTGGCGAACGAATGCATGCGCCGATTCCGAAGCAGCTGCTTCCTTTGAATGGACGGCCAATATTGATGTGGACTATTGAGGCTTTCTTACGCTTTGATCCTGATATTGCGATTGTTTTAGTTCTGCCTGAAGATCAGAAGGTTACCTGGAAAGAACTTTGTAAAGAACATAAGTTCGATGTTCCTCACCAGATTGTTTTTGGAGGAAGTACACGATTTAAATCGGTCAGACAGGGCTTGGAGGGTGTGTCGGATGAGGGCATGGTTGCCATACATGATGGAGTCAGACCCCTTCTGAAAAAAGAAACGATCAAAAGATTATTCGAAAGTTGCAAATCTTTCGGTAATGCTATTCCTGTTGTGTATCCCACAGAATCGGTTCGCCAGGTTCACTGCCAGGATAATCGGGTTATTAACCGAAATTCTCTTCGAATGATTCAAACACCACAGGTTTTTACTTGCAGCTATATCAAGCATGCCTACATCAAAGAATATGAAGAGCATTTCACCGACGATGCTACCGTGCTTGAAGCAGCAGGGCACCGTATCAACCTGGTTCAAGGCCAGGCGGGTAACCTCAAAATAACCACTCCTGAGGATTTGAAAATCGCGTCGGCCTTGCTTTCTACGATGATTTAGAATTATAGTGGATGGAGGGAATCAGGGAAGCGGGGAAGCGGGGAAGCAGGGAAGCAGGGAAGCGGGGAAGCAGGGAAGCAGGGAAGCAGGGAAGCGGGGAGTTATTTGTAGGTGGCGATTAAGAGGATTGGGTTGTCGTCTTCGCTGAGATCTTTTATGGCTGTTTTTAGTTTTGATTTGTATGGATCTTTGAAATCGGGGTTAGCGAAAGCCTCTTCAGCTAGTTCAAGCAAATCTACTGCTTCGTATGGTTTAACGAAGATGCCATTAGGGTTGTAGAAGATCCAGTGATGTTTATCTTGGTGATGAACGGGATCGATGAAGATTGAGCCGCGGTGATAGGCTTTAGGGTTTTCTTTATCGAGCATGTAATACTGTACTTTGGAACTTAGGCTAACGACCTGTCCCTCTTTATTCTTTAGTATTTCGCTGATGATATCAACATCTAACATCACCCAGGATTCAACTTCTTTTACAACTCGTATTGTAGTAAATCCCATGTGATAACGGTTTGGTGGATTTTCATGCCCAAAATCAAAACTCAAATAGGGCAGCATTTCTTGGTTCTGAATGCTATAGACTGTATCATTCCCCAGCATCTTTATTCGAAAGGCATCTTCGTGTTTTGCATAAGTCAGGTAACTAAAAAACATCACCTCATTGGGTTGGCCCGGGATGGAATTAATCATCTTACCCTTACCATCTTGCCAATAGGCAGCAGCAAGTTCTTTTTGAGGCTCAGCAGCCATGTAGGTATTGGCAAGGAGTACATTATCTTCAAGAGCATAGATACTTGTCGTGGTTGAAGGAATGGCTTTAGGAACATTACCAATATATTTCCCGCTTTTCAAGTCGAAACTGAGAAAATAGTTCTTTTTAGCTCGATCAGTCAGATACAAGATTTGATTCGTTTCATCAACTGTCCACTCACCATCGGAAAACTCAAACGGTCCCTTACCCGTACCAACCAATTTCCGAATGAATTTCCCATCTCTGGCAAATTGATAAATTGCTCCTCGAAATTTTTCAAAAAGAATATAGTCCTGGTCGATATAAAACGCAGATCCACCAGAAACCAGTCCTTCTGTAGTGGTTTCAAGACGGACAAACTCAAAGTCACCGGCAAAATCACTGAGCCGAATGTGAAGGGAATCTTTGATGCGGTGCGTTTTGATGTGATACTCGGTGTGCTGGTCATGCTTAACCGGAAAAACTGTTTGTTTGCGTTTCTGAGCGTTTGCAGAAGTGAGCACAAAAAGGCTTATAAATAAGACCCCAAGCTTATTGGCCATGGACGGTGGGTTTAGTTGGATCAAGGTAAGTATTAAATCAAATCTCTCGATCTCATTTCCCAAAAACATTTGAAGGTGGCGTTGATATCAACGCTGGCATCGTGAGCCTCATCGAAATCTTCACCGAACAGTTTGATGTGCAATTCAGTAAGCTTTGGCCATTTGAAACCATAGGGCCCTGGAATTTGACAATACTCGGTTGAAGCCTTCATGGTACAAAGTTTGACCTTGCGATTAAAATCGGTACAGATTTCTTTTCGGATGAATTCAGCGCCGACTATCATCTCGTCGAAGCTGATGTTGTGGGCCACGATGTAATCGGTATCCTCAATAAAATCTGCAAACTCATTCAAAACCAGTGTGAGATCTTTCCCTTCTTCGAGTGCCCGTTCTGTCGAGATCCCATGTACACTGGCCGCTTCTTCAGGAATAGTAAATCCCTCAGGTTTAATAATGAAATTTGCTGATTCGATTGCCTTCCCGTGATCATCACTTAAGATCCAGGCAATCTGAACCAATCGGGGCCAGTTATCTATATCAGTTACCGGGGCTTTCCAGTTCTTGGGTAATCCGGTGGTTTCAGTATCAAAGAAGAGGTGCATATCGTTTTTCCTAAATCACAAAGGTAGGCATTTCAGATGGTCATCACGGCCTTGAGCTGGGACCCAATGGTACATTATAATATCCACAAATAACTTACCTTTAGATCAAAATCCACTCACATGAAAAAACCGAAACTATTCATTTCCATATTGGTAATGGCATTATTCAGTTTACATGCCATTTCACAAAACAAAATCACTGCGGTTAAGATTGGGAACCGGATTGATGTTTCAATCAATAACCGACTTTTTACTCAATATCATTTTGCTGAAAATGAGAAATATCCTTATTTCTACCCCGTTAATGGTCCTACCGGATTTGGGGTGACCTCGATGCGAAATAGTTTGTATCCCCATCACAGTTCGCTCTTTTTCGGATGCGACCGGGTGAATGGGGGGAATTACTGGCAGCAAGGTTTAGACCGTGGACAAATCAGAACCCTGCGGGCTGAAATAGTTGAATCGGGTGAAGATAAAGTAGTTATTCTCAATGAATGCATCTGGACTCGTCCAGGAGCTGAGGCTCCAATTAAGGATTCCAGAGTACTAACCATTACGGCTCCATCAAAAGAAGTATTTCTGATTGATTTTGAAGTCACCTGGGACATGCTTATGGATGTGGAAATTCTCAAAACCAATCATTCATTCTTCAGTGGTCGTATGGCTCATGATCTCACGGTGAATGCTGGTGGGGTAATGACCAATGCTGAAGGTGACATGGGTGAAAAAGGCGACTCAGGCACCTTTGGTAAACGCTCTCCCTGGATGGATTGCTACGGAACCCGCAATGGCGTTGTGGAAGGCATGGCCATCATGCAACATCCCAGCAATCCATGGTATCCGTCACCCTGGTTTACCCGTGATTATGGATTCTTCTCCCCTACCCCAATGTATTGGCCTGAAGATGACAAGAGTACAAAGTTTAAGAAGGGGGATTCGCTCAAGTTGAAATATAGAGTGGTGGTTCATAGTGGGGACACCGAAAGCGCTAAGATTGGGGAGTTGTTTGGGGACTTTACTAAGACTTAAGACCCAAGACCGAAGACCTAAATCAGACATAAGACTTAAGACTTAAGACTTAAGACTTAAGAAATAAGGTATTTCTTTTACCATGCTGATAACCATGTCCCCGTTGAAGCGGGGATCTTATAGAATTCTGAAAGCTATGTTAACTATTCGTATTGTTGTCTTTATATCATGCCTTATTGGCTTGTTAAGCTGTCAAAACACCGGGCGGAATGAGGTCTGGAAAATCGGTCAAGAACAAGAACTTTACAAGGCTCCACCAGAAGGAGTGCATACGCGTTGGGCTAGTCCTGAGAATCCGAATGGGGATGCGGGCAGTGGCGGAACAGTGAATAAGGGTGCGAAAGGAAGTGCTTTTTACACCATTGCTCCTGGAGCAAAGCAGGTGCTGCTCGATTATGAGGGTGCTGGTGTTATTCATCGAATGTGGATGAGTGGTACGATTGGTCGAAGTCATGAACAACGCAGGATGGTTCGAATTGATATGTATTGGGATGGGGCCGAGAAGCCTGCTGTTTCAGCTCCAATCGGTGATTTCTTTGGTACGGGTTTGGGTCACTTAACTGACTTCGAAAGTGACTTATTCGCCAGTCCTGAGGGCCGCTCATTTAACTTCACTATTCCCATGCCATTCAGAAAATCGGCCAAGGTGGTGGTCACCAATGAATCGCCCTATTATGTGTTGTTTTGGTACGATATCAACTACAGTACGGTTAAGAAACACGCCGAGGATGTGATGTATTTTCATGCCTACTGGAGTCGCGACATGAACACGACGGTGGGACAAGATTTTGAGATTTTACCAAAAGTCAATGGTACTGGCCGCTATCTGGGTACCAATATTGGTGTGATTGGTAACGAAGCCTATCGGGGAACCTGGTTTGGCGAAGGCGAAGTGAAAGGCTATATCGACGGAGATAGTGAATTACCCACTTTGGTCGGTACGGGTACAGAAGATTACATTGGATCGGGATGGGGCCAGGGTCGCTATGATGCACAAAATTTCGGATCACTGGTCTCTGACAACCAGCGTGATCTATACGCTTTCTACCGCTACCACATTGATGATCCGGTTTATTTCCATAAAGATTGCCGAATCACGATTCAGCAAATGGGAAACTGTGGAGTTAATCGATTCATGGAAATTGAAAAGTCAGGTGCACCGGTTCAATTAATTGCCCTTCTCGATGCCAAAGGCAATAACATCCTGGCAGCCACCGGTCCCAAACCCGAGTATTTGTGTCTTCTTGACATGGATTCCCTACCGGATGTCGCAAGCAAAGATGGAGCCTATTTCTACCGAAGTGATGATGTTTCAGCCACTGCGTATTTCTACCTGGATAAGCCGGCGAGTTCTCTACCAGCCCTGGCCGCTGTTGATGATAGGATTAAAGGAATGAGGGAGAAAGCCTGGTAGGTCTTACAATCTCAGATGGCAGATTCTGATGATTGGGTTGTCATCTAGTTTACTTTCTTTAACTAGTTTGGCTAGTTCTTTTCCATGTTGGGTGGTTAACACCTCTTCAGTTTCGAAGAATCCAGATTCTTCCAGTTCTTTGAGGTCAATGGCTTGATGGATTGACGTCCAGATCTTAGGGCCCTGATCTATTTTTGACCAGGGGTAGTCAAATCCATCCAGGTCGTTTTTGAGGTCAGCTATCTGGTCTTTTCGTCCGTAGTGTGTGTAAATATCCGGTAGGGAAAACAGCTCATCTTTCTTTTTGTCATAATATAGCAGGGTAAACTTCTTTTTGTACCACACGGTGAAACTAAGGTACTGGTCGGTTTCACAGAAGCTGTTTAATCGATAATGGTCGTGGATGTCGTTTGCAAAAAGGGCATCCTGTGTGATCAATTTGCCACCTGTATTGAAAACCAACCTGGGTGTTATCTGGCCATCCAGATCTACCTGAAACAAAGTATCATTTGCCTGCTCCCTGAAATACATTTTTCGATCGTATTGATAACAAAGAATAGGTACTCCTGGGAAGGGCATTTCACGGGCATCAACTCCCATCCAGGTTTTGGTCAATATGGTATCGCAATTGTTCAGATTATTGGTATAGTGCAGAACCAATGGACAATCTGGCTTATTTAATTCCTGCACGGTTGCTATCATAACATCCGTTTCACTGGTGAAAAATAAGCCTGAGTTCCACTGAACAGGAGGCATGGTATTGTTCAGGTATTTCCCCTCGGCGGTATACAGGTAAAAATCAACGTAAACCAGATCAGTAAATGCAATATGTGTACCTGAAGGATTGACCGACCACTGAAACATGCCCATGTATTCACCAGGGCCTTTACCTTGTTTGTCGATTTTGTGGAGGAATTCTCCTTGCAAGTTGAATACATGTATCACCGGTGGTTGAACCTCCATGATGAATACTTTTTCTTCTCTGACCAGGACACGCCCGTTGCCGATCAGGCATTCGGAGTTGGTTTCGAGCTTGACGTAGGTGATTCGATCAGCGATTTTGCTCAGTGGAAGTTCTTTTTGTTTGGCTAGGCCGCCTTCGATGTCGAGAGTGAGGAGGTTGCTCTGTTCCTTTGTTTGGCATGAAACTAAGGTTATGGTGAGGAGGATTAGGGCTATTATGGATAATTGAGACACACGGCCGTGTGTCTTTTTTTTTTTGGGTATAGCCAGAGGAGCTCTGGCTTTATGAGCTGCCTTTTTCATTTAGGTGGATGATTATGAGTACTGGGTTGTCTTCTTCGGATAGGGATTCTGCTAGGTCGGATAGCTGTTCTCGGTGCTTTGATGTCAGGTTTTGACTAGTTAGGGCTGCCTTGACTTTTTCCATGAAATCTACTGCATGGATCTCGAAGCAGAGGGTTGGCGCTTCTTCGACACACAAACTGAGTGGCGAAAGCTCGATACCATAGTCAGACAGTGTGAACTTCTCAAAGAAATGTCCCCTTCGGATGATACGATCAAAATAGAGGTAATGGGGAAAACTCATTCGAATTCTTCCCGGTTGGATGTTGATGGTACGTTTAATGGCGAGCAAAGAAGTTGAATTAAAAGTCATTAGGTTCAATTGAATAGCCTGAGCTCTGCCGTTGTTATCATTCGAAGCATCCGGTAGTACAATTCTAAAGGCCAATTCGAGGCCCGACGGATGTACTTGCATCACCGAATCTCCTTGTGGATTCACCATGAATAGGCTTCGAGCATCTGTAAGCAGATTATATGGACCCATATGTGCTCGGTTATTCACCTCTCTGACACCCAAGAAGGTTTCATACCATTCATCACCTTTTTCATCTTGCTGATATAACATTCTGATGAGTCGCTCATCCAGAGTTGAATCAGCCACTATGGTTAAGCCATTATCAGACAGGAAATAATCACTCAATCGAATGTTCTGTTTGACCAGATTTATGGCACTTAATTCCCCAGTGATTAGATTAATTCCTAAAAGGTCATTACCAGGCTTTCCAGCGTCTGTATAATACACATGATTGTTATAAATCTTCATCAACCTTGGGAACACGTACTCTCCCGGTCCTTTCCCTTTTCGAGCCAGGATGCGAATTAATGACCCATCTCGACTATACAACAGCATTTGTTGATTTGACTCAACCACAATGAAATCTTGGTTGATGACATATGTGTTTACCCCTCCGCCTATCAATGCTTCTTCTGTTTTTTCCAAGGGAACAATTTCCACCTGCTTACCAATTAAGTGAAGGTCAAGATTCACCGTATCGGTGATCAAGTTCAATTCTAATAGTTTACTGGGTTGTGATAATTCCCTACCGGATGGATCCGGTTTGGGAGTGCAGGTGGAGAGGAGAAGAAGGAGGAGGAGATAGATTGTAGGTTTTTTCATGGTAGTCCTTCTGTTAGCTCTTACCTTTCCAATCTCCGATCATCAGCCAGGGATTGTCGTTTTCATCGAGGGTTTCGAGGATCTTGCCTAGCCTGGATTTTAGTTCTGGGGTGATATCCGGTCGGTGATAAATTGAATCGACCTTTTCGATTAGATCTACTGCCTGGTATGAGACCACACCTTTTTTGTTTGTCTGCTGTAAGTAAAACTTTTCATTGAATCCCAGGTAATCATTTTGGATTTCACCAATCAAAGTAGCCTCATTGGATTCTGTATTATAAACAAAATCCTGTCCTTCAGAATATAATTCTCTGTCTCTTCCGCTACGCTCATCGGTTTTGACCTCGGTAATGTATGAAAATCCTCCTCGGAAAAGAGCTGGCGTTATTGGATACATGCCTAGAGAAATATTCCCGACCTTTTTTTCGAGATAACCACGTTGTTTGTCGGTTGAAATGATAACCACTGGTTGCAGTTTTTGGCCTTCAAGTCGATAAATTGTGTCTGTTACGAAATAGTAATGAAAGAAAATATCATCACCCACTTGACGGATACCTCCATCTGTTATGCCCAAAGGATGGACCATATATATTTCCCATAATAACTGACCGGATGTAGTTTGGGAAAAAACTGGGCAACTCGATTCAAGGCCACGCATTTGCATTGTGGTACAAATCATGATACTATCGGCTACTGCAATAATTTCGCGTATAGTAAATTCTCCACCTGTGTTTTGGAAGGGAATGTACTCGACTAGACCACTGTATATGCCTACGCACAAGGCTTTGTCGCGATGTAAATCACTGTCAGTAATATAGACTTTATTATTTTTCTCATCC
>CAYUGX010000087.1:0-15180 GCA_964444375.1 uncultured Porphyromonadaceae bacterium
TATATTGCCGCTTCTCTGGGACTGGCTCCACGATCATTGTGCTTTGAAATATTCTCCAATAGCACAATGGCATCATCCACTAGCATTCCAATCGGATTGGAGAGGGCCGAAAGTGAGATGATATTAATCGAATTTCCCGATACGTATAAGTAAATGAAGGCCACAATCAAAGAGATCGGGATGGTTATGATAATAATGAATGTTGCCCGCCAGCGGCCCAGGAAGAACAAGACAACCAGGGTTACAAAAAGCAGGGCAAACATCAGGGTTTGGGTCAGGTTGTTGACCGATCCCTTAATAAAACTACTGGTGTCAAATACCGTTTGAATCTTAACGTCATGTGGCAGACCTTGCTTCAGTACTTCTACCTCCTTGGCAATTTCTTTAGCCACCTTAACTGTATTAGCTCCAGATTGCTTCGTAATCATCAGTCGCACACCCTGCTGCCCATTAATCCGCTCATCGATGGTCATTTCTTTAATCGAATCGTTTACAGTAGCCACATCTCTCAGGTAGATGGCTTGACCATTGAAATTACCCAAAACAATATTGGGTATTTCATCGCTCTCAGCAAATTCACCCTGCACACGAATTGGGTAATCCATATTACCCATCCTCAAATTACCCGTTGGCATATTGAGGTTTTCTGCCTGCAACAAACCGCCAATTTGCTCAATGGTCAGGTTATATGCCTCAAGTTTTCTCGGATCGATATCCACCATCACCTGCCTGACCGGTTCACCAATCACCATCACTGATCCAATCCCGTCGATCCGGTTTAGTGGATTGACGATCAGCTCCTCCAGGGTTTGTTCAATACCCTCATAACTCTCCTCTGCAGTAACCGCATACATCAAAATCGGTACCATGCTCGAGCTAATCTTCAGCAGCATGGGGGCATCGGCGTCCTCAGGCAAAACATTATCCAGTAAAGACAAAGCATCCCTGATATCATTAGCCGCTTCCCCCAGGTCTGTTTCATACTCAAATTCAAGGGAAACGATAGACATATTGTCTCTCGACTCGGAGGTGATTTCTTTGAGGTTATCAATAGCGTTCAAAGAAGACTCCATGGGCTTCGAAATGTTGTTTTCGATATCAGCCGCACTCGCTCCCCGGTAGGTCGTCATCACTGTAATAGCCGGAAATTCGATCTCCGGATACAGATCAATTGGAAGATTAGACAGTGAGTAAAACCCAAAAACCAGGATGGCCAGGAAGGTCATCAAGGTCGTTATGGGCTTTCTAACTGCGCTTTTATAAATACTCATCTTCTTACTGCTTTAATTGTCATTACTGGGTAACTACCTGAACAGATGAACCATCAACTAATCGGGCCTGACCTTCAACAATCAGTTGCTTGCCCTCAATGGGTTCTTCACTAATCACTTCAACTTGATCATCAATGCGTTTGCCCATCCTCACCTCAACTCTTCTGGCTGTTCCAGATTCATGCAACAATATATACCGCTGGTTGGTGCCCGATTGTTTCAGCACTGAGATAGCCGGTACCATTAAAACATTTTCCTCCATCAATTCAATCTCAACTTTGGCAAACATCCCCGGTCGAAGGATTTCGCCTGGATTCTTAACAATCACCTCAGCATCAAAGGTTCGCGTCATTGGGTTTATGGTTGGATAAACAGTTTTGATTGTCCCTTCAAAGACCTGATCCAGAAGCAAATCTGTGCTGATATTGACACGCATGCCCGATTTGACATCAGCGTAAAAACTCTGTGAGATACTTACCATGGCTTTTAAGGGGTTAACTTGAATGATCGTGACTATTGCAGCCTTGCCAATTTGGGTATTCGGAGCCCCAGCGAAAATCTCACCATTTTCAAAATATTTACCGGTCACAATACCATTAATCGGTGATTCCAAATCCACATTCTCGGCCAGGTAATCCACATTTTGCTTTGCCAGTTCATACTGAGTTTTGGTTTGCTCATATTGTTGCTCAGCAAAACTCCCCTGCTCATAGAGCGTCTTGATACGACGATAACTGTCTTCAGCACTGGCTAGTTGAGTCATGGCTGTATTCAATTGAGTTTTATCCATTTCAACCAGTATTTGTCCCTCCCGGATGCGGTCGCCCACTTCAACGTTGATTTTATTGATTCTTCCAGGTGACGCCGGTGCATAGTAAATCTCTTTATAAGCAGTTAAATTTGCACTATAATCAAGGGTTCTCGTGATTGTGTCTCTTTCAACTGTCTGAACACGTACAGGAAAAACTCTTTGCTCTTCCTCAAGCGCTTCCTGACCTTTATTAGGCCCACCTGGTATGCAGGCAATGGCTGTTAATCCAATGAAACTAAACAGACCTATTCTTTGTAATGCTTTCATATTCTTGGTGCTTCTTATCGTTTACAGATTATTATACAATTTATCCAGAGCCAATCTCGATTTTAACAACTCCATAACTGTGGTCACATAGTTATTCTCGGCTTGGAGATAATTGCCATTCGCCTGGGTCAGGTCAAGGGTTGAAATAACCCCCTGCTGATATTTATCACTGATATTTGCAAATACCTCTTTGGCTATCTCCACATTTTCCTTCTGTGTCTGGTAATTCTCATAAGCGCTTGTTAAATTGAAACTCAACTGATTGTGTTGCAATTCTAATTGCTCTTCAAGAAGGGCCTTGGTTCGATTGGCTTTATCCAACTCGATTTTAGCCTGTGTCAATTGGGCTTTTTTAGCTCCCCCAGCATAAATGGGAATGCTCATGGTGAATCCTGCAGCATGATTTGGGCTCAGGTCAAAGGCTGAAGCCATGATTTTCTCTTTATAGCTGTAGAAACCGACGAGAGTTGGTGCATAGGCCCACTTTTGCATTCGTAGTTTCTGCTTTCCAATTTCCTCCTGTACCTCTATCATCTGATAATTCAGGTTAGTACCAACATCCAGCGTATCGATGGCAATCATATTGCCTTCGAGATTGGATAACACAGATTCAAGATTCTCGGTCAACTCGATCCGACTGTTCGGATCAAGTCCAAGAAGCATGCGGAACATATTGAAATTCAACTCAAGATTTCGCTGCATGGCTCGTTTTGAGTTTTCCAACTGGGATAGATTGATTTTAATCTGATCTACATTGGTTTTCTCAGCCATTCCTGCTTCATACAGGTTGTTTGTATGCCGGTACATCTCAGTCAGGTTACGCTCATTCTCCTCAATCACCCGAATCAATTGTTCAGTAATCAAAATGAGATGATACGAATTGACCACCTGCTCTTTAATCTCAAGTGCTGTTAGTGACAGTCCCTTTTCACTGATGTGCTTTGCGAGTTTAGCCATTTCAAGGCCAACCCAGTACTGTCCGCTGAAGATCAATTGCGACACTTGTACATTGGCCGATGCCTGATCTGTCATTTTAATGGTGGAAGGGCCACTACTCATACCTTCAAGAATCTTCAATACCTCAAAATCACCCGCATCAAGTTTGGTGAAGTCAATCTCTGGACCTTCCTCATCGCCGCCACCTCCCAGATTAAACACAAATTCATAACCAAAATTGGTCATATAATCCAATGTTCCGTCAACCTTGGGCAAACCGGCTCCTTTCGTTTCCTGAAGTCTTGCCTCTGCCAAATCAACATCAGCCTGAGCATTCTTAAAGGTTTTGTTATTCTCCAGCGCATAAGCCTGCGCCTCTTTAATGCTGAATTGCTGTGCATTCGCTTGATTAACCAATAGCACGGATGCCAATAGCACTAGTAAAAAATTAGATCTCATCATCTATGGTTGGTTTATTAAATTCCGAACTAAACGAATTACTTTCTATGTGCCGCATACCGTTCTTTAAGTTCTTCGGTATGCCCCAGAACGAATTCAATGATCTTGTTTAACTCCAAGAGGAATTGTGATATTCTGGAATTATGATCTGCTTTCAGTTCAAGAATCTTGCCCTGAACCTCCTGAAAATGTTTCATTTTCGTCACAAAATCATCAATGAGCACAAAGGGGTTTCTAGCTTTCAACCTAAAATAGCGTTTGCGATCACCCGGTAAGGTAATATGCTCAACATTACCCCTGATTTCTAGGTTTTTAAGTGCTACACTAGCCGAGCTCTTACTGATTTCAAGTTCTTCAATGATCTCATCAAAAGTATATTGTTCCTTGTCCATGACCATGAGCAAAGCCAAAACCCTGCCCGTAACAGGAGACATGCCCTCTCGATCAAAGCCAGCACCAATTTCTTCAATGAGTAATTTCTGTTTTTGAATTCTTTCTTCTGTTTTCATAAATGCAGTTTTGCACCCAACAAAATTAGTATTGATATTTTAGTTCGAGCATTTACGAACCAATTATTCTGTAAATGATGCTATTTTTTCGGCAAATGTGTCTGATTCGTCGGTAAGCAAAACCAACTGTTTGCTTAGTGCAGGTCTACCGACCCATATTCAAATACGGTCGGATGGATGGCCGGTTCCGCAGAATTGATAATACTATTGCTATGAATTTCAACGTATTTCGGAAAGGCTGGATCATCCTCGGCAATATTCATTAGCCAGGGAAAACGTTTATTCCAGGGGTGTTGATCTATTGGAATATCGGCTAGACGAGTCCACAGGGTATGTTCAGGATCTTGCAAATAGGGTTGGTACCAGTTCAATCCCCGGGCATCATACAGTATTGATGCACGAGGACAATCCTGCATCGTATTCCCAATTATTCGATTGTAGCGACCGCCACCAACAAGAATGCCTGATGGGCAGTCGATTATGATATTTTCGATGACATCTATCCCTGAAGCAAGGTCATCCAAATAGATGGCCCAGTTGTGGTGGTGGCTGGCCTGTCCGAGGTCTTTAAATGAGTTGCCCCTGATGACTGTTCCCCCCAGGGTCCAGTCTCGTCCGCAATAAATAGCTCCGGCATCAGAGGTATCCCAGCAAACCCGTTCAAAGAGATTATTGACGATGAGATGGTCATTCCCAGCAAATAATATCCCATTGTGTGGGGCATCTGCAAAGCTGCATCGGGCAACATACTGTCCTACTCCGTCCAACTGCACTCCGGGTGCATAGGTTTTAATGTGACGTGCAAAATGAGCGATCTGGCATTGAGTTACGTAGTGCTTTGATGGGATGAGTCGTTCCCGGTTACCACCCTGTAGGCTAACCCCGGTGGCCCCAATATAGGTGATTGAGCATTTATGCAAACCGCAATGGCTTCCTCCACGAATGTCAACAGCAGTCGAATTCAGGTTATTCATGTGGCAGTCACGAATTGCTACCGTATCGCAATCGAGCATCTGAATAGCCAAACCGTTGTGATTAGCCAGGGTCAGCCCCTGCAACGAAACACGAGTGCAATTCTCCATCTCAATCAGATTAAAATCATGATAAGCAATGTGAATAACTGGATCTTTTTCAGTCTCGCCAGGCATTATGAACCGCAAAGTCCCTGTTTGGATATCAACGCTATACTCACCCGGTCTATCAATAAAGGCCACTTGATTTATCCCGTAAAAAAGCCCGCCAGAGGGGCCACCAATGCCATAGCGATGCGGTGCAGCCATTTCAATATGTCCGTTTACCGAATCAACATGATCAACCCGGATAAACTCATCGTACCATTTATAGCACCAGTATCCTCCAAGATAAAGTGGCTGGTCACCAAAAGTCGAAATGAAAGCCATAAATTCCTGGTCTGCCACAGTAAACCGGCCACCCATATGGGTTGAATCTTCCTGCCTCGGAACCGATCCCCTATCGATCACCGAGTCAATTCTGACATAGTCCTGATTTGGATGACGAGCAATGCGTAAGGGTTCACCATTGACACTCACTTCAGGCCAACCGGCTGAGCCCCGAAATGCATCTGGCCAGACATCCCCTTTTAACTCGGGCAAGATAATCTCATACATATTCTGCTCTTTATCAACACAAGTGAAATCATCCAAATGCAACTCTTTCGACGAGGTAATTACCACAGGTTCCATGGTGTCCCCAATGATCTCAAGATCTCTAACACCACTCAAAACAAGTGGCTCATCCAGAACATAAGTCCCTCCCGGAATAAGTAAAACTGAATCTCTTCGTTCAACCGCTGCCTCAACCAATTGGCTCAACGTCGAAGACTGATTGCAACCAATCCCAAAAACTACAACTGAAAACAGAATAACAAGGTTTTGCTTTTTCATACGATTTCACTTCATTCGACTCACTCTATCCCAACAAACAGACAACCGGCCAACTGGCCAACCGGCCAACCATCCCACAAAGAATCCTACTTGTCATTATCTCCCTATTTCCTCATAAAAGCTTCAATCTCCTCGACAGTGCGTGGAATACCAGCGGTTAGATTCTCGCATCCATCCGCTGTGATCACGATTGTATCCTCAACCCGAACCCCCAGGTTTTCCTCATAAAAAACCGCCAGTGGCTCATTCGCAAAGACCATTCCTTCTTTGAGTACCCTGGGGCCACCCCCAACATCATGCACTGCCATGCCGACATAATGCCCGAAACTGGCCCTGAATTTTTTGAATATGGGCTTAGTCGGATTATAACCCATGTCAATCAAGGCCTTGTCTACTTCTTTCTTCAGATTACGATAATCCAAACCAGGACGGTAAACGGCCATACAGGCCTCATGTACCGCATTGCAGGCTTCATAAATCTCACGCTGACGAGGGGTAAATTTGCCATTTACCGGGTACGACACCGTGATATCGATATCGTAATAATGCAAATCGGGGCCGCCATCAATCACCAGAAAATCACCGTCAGCTAGTATGCCGTCATAGGTGTGATAGTGGAGATAGGGATGGTTTTCATCAGCACAAATTATTGTACTGTATGCCAGTTCCTGAGCTCCACGCTTCTTGTTAGCAAATTCAAAAACCGCCGCCAACTCATACTCAGGCTGACCCACATAGGTCGCTTTCATCAGTTCTTTGTGGGCCTCAACGCCTATGCGACCAGCCTTTCGCATCAATGCAATCTCGGCTGGTGACTTAATTACACGCAAATCCCAGATCTTCTCTGAACAATCGGTTACCAATACCGTCTCCGGAAGAATATTCTTCAAATAAAAAACAAACTGTTGCTCTCTGGTTGGTCGTCCATCCCGGGGGTTGTTCACCATCCGAGCCTTCTCATACCGTGCTTTCTCGTTTGAGCACTCGCGCATGAGTTCTTCAGGTGAAAACTCCGTGTAAAAAACATTGATGGTTTTGGCCTTCTTCTTTAAAAAACGCTCTAATTCCTCTATCCCATAATGTGCCTCCAAGCCCGTTACCTCCAGCGTATTATTCACATGTTCAAGGGGTATTCCAAAATTCCGTGCTCCTCGGTCATTGATAGTGAAAAAAACAGAGCTCTCTTTGTTCACTCCATCGATTACCAATACCGCATCCGGAATTTCCAGCCCACACAAATACATGAAATCATTATTCTGAAAAAACCGGTAATAATCGGTCCGCTGAACAGCCCCTTGAATAACAGCAATCCCATCCGGAATTTTTTCCATGAATAAGGACCTCCGCATGGCATATTCATCGGGCTCAAATACGGCGAATGAAGGTGATTGACCGAAAGAAAAGCAAGTTACTAAGGTTAACAACAGGGAAATGATGGCGTTTTTCATTGGTGCAGGTATAAGAATTCGGCTGAAGATAAATAGAAATTTGTAAATTACTCGAGTTATGGTGGGCATCACCTTCCTATTCATTCTTCGCCACTAAGGACAAACATGAACACGAAATGACTTGGAATAAACCATTTATCTTAAGTCTACTGGCAACCATCCTGGCTGTCACCAGCCTTCAAAGCCAATCATTTCATGAAGACCATCAGGTATTCGCTAAAAACAAACTGGCGCCCCGTGCCGATTTTTTTGCTTTTGAGAGCCCTGATCTCAGCCATCAGAATCTTCCTGAAAAATCAGAACGGTTTAAATCAATTAATGGTGACTGGACCTTTCATTGGGTCAAATCTCCGAAAGACAAACCAGTTGATTTTCACCTGCCGGATTTTGACGATTCAAACTGGACCACCATTCCTGTACCCGGGAATTGGGAAATTCACGGATTTGGTCACCCGATCTACCTCGATGAACGTTATCCCTTCGCCACCCAATGGCCTGATGCACCTGATGTCTACAACCCAGTAGGCTCTTACCGCATTCATTTTGAGATCGCTGCTGACTGGCTCAATCAGGAAATCATCCTGCATTTTGCCGGAGCAAAATCTGCCATGTACCTGTATCTGAACGGCAAATTCCTGGGTTATTCAGAGGGTTCTAAAACACCCGCTGAATTCAACCTCACATCGCTGATTAAACAAGGGACCAACCTACTGGCCATACAGCAATATCGCTGGAGTGATGCCAGCTATCTAGAAAGTCAGGATATGCTCAGAATGAGTGGCATCGAACGCGAGGTATACCTCTACTCCAGGCCCAAAGTGCATGTTGCGGATGTTGGCCTTCAATCCACTCTCGATGAGAGTTATCGCAACGGCCAGTTCGTTTGCTCGGTCGAACTTGCTAACCATACAAGTCAAGTCCAAATCCGGGAGGTGAAAATTACCCTTCGAGATAATCATACCCTACTCTATTCAAAGAATCAGCAAATTGAAATAACATCGTCAGGTCGCGCTGCACTTTCTTTTACTACCACTCTACCGGATGTTAAGGCCTGGACCGCCGAAACACCGTACCTGTATACAATGGATCTGGAGCTACTAGATCAACAAGGGAGCCAGAATCAACAGTTCATTCGAAAACACATCGGTTTTCGCACCGTAGAAATTAAGAATCAACAGCTTCTTATAAACGGCAAGGCAATATACATGAGGGGGGTTAACCGGCACGAGACTGATCCTCACAGTGGTCATGTGATAACAAAAAAATCCATGGAGACTGACATCAGGCTCATGAAAAAGAACAACATCAATGCGGTACGATGCAGCCATTACCCGAACCATCCTTACTGGTATGAACTCTGTGACCGATATGGCCTGTATGTCATCAACGAAGCCAATATCGAAAGTCATCCCCTGGCCATTCATGAGAATACTCAAATCGGTAACGAACCTTCATGGATTCCTGCCCACCTCGACCGCACCAAACGGATGTTTTACCGCGACCGCCATCATCCATCCATAATCATCTGGTCACTCGGTAATGAAGCCGGTTATGGCCAGGTCTTTGAAACAAACTACCGATGGCTCAAAAACCAGGATCCAACCCGCCCGGTCCAATATGAGCCAGCCAGATTAAATGATTACACCGATATCTACTGCCCGATGTACCCCAGGCCTAGCCAACTGCTTCAGTACGCAACCAATCAACCGTCAAAACCACTGATTATGATTGAATACTGTCATGCCATGGGTAATTCTGTGGGCAACCTCCAGGATTACTGGGATATCATTGAAAGCCATCGGGTGCTGCAAGGCGGATTCATCTGGGATTGGGTTGACCAATCCCTGGAATACCTCGACGAACAGGGAAGGCCTTATCTTGCCTACGGACATGATTATCATCCTGATCTGCCAACCGATGGCAATTTCCTCAACAACGGACTGGTGGATCCATATCGTCAAGCTCATCCACACTTGGCTGAAGTAAAAAAGGTGTACCAGCCCGTTGGGTTTTCTTGGAATTCAACAACCCATTCCCTCACCCTGACGAACAAACAGTTCTTTGCCCCGCTTAACGAGCTTGAACTGCAGTGGACACTGACAAACAATGGACACCCGATTCAGAAAGGATCATTCAGCCCCATTCACACCGCTCCTCAAGAGTCTCAAATTCTATCTATTCCAATAACGAATACCGAACAAGAAGGTGAACTCATCCTGACATTTGCTTTATTGACCACCCGGACCGATGATGTACTCGATACTGGATTTGAAGTGGCTTTCGACCAATTCATCCTGCAAGAACGCACACCAGGCACCACCAGCCCGGTCTATGATCAGGATCAGCCTACCAAACAACCCAGTTACCTGGCTGTAGGAGCGCTAGATTACCAGACAAGGGACAGCAGCTTTGTCATCGGCAACCCATTTTTTGAATTCACAATAAATCAGACCACCGGTGAATTGATTCGTTGGACCTACCTGGGTGACTTGATTACAGAAGCGCCAATTCGGCCCAATTTCTGGCGCCCACCAACCGATAACGATTTGGGCAATGACATGCATCATTGGGCTGAAGTGTGGCAAAACCTGAGTGATTCACTGCAACCAGTTTTAGTTAACCCACCAAAGATCATCGAAGGTAGTTGCCGGTTTACTCTTGACTATCCCGACCCACTGGATCGAATTCATCTCAAGCATCAATACACTATTGACAACCAGGGCCACCTTACCATCGATTGCATTTTTGAGCCCCGAAAGAAAGCGCTTCCAAATCTGCCCAAATTAGGTATTTTCTTAACCCTGCCGGATGATTTTCATACCGTATCCTGGTACGGCAGGGGACCCCACGAGAGCTACTGGGACAGAAAAACATCGGCCCGGATAGGTCTCTGGTCAGGGGCTATAAACAGCCAGTTTCATCGTTATTCCCGGCCACAAGAAACTGGAAACAAAACTGACCTTCGTTGGATTCGTTGCCAATCAAAACGAATCAGTCTCACTGCCGAACCCGGGGATTCCCACCTGCTCTCTTCAAGCACCTGGCCCTTTTCAGGGAAGGCACTCGATTTTGTAACTGCTAGATTCGGTCCGGAGTCGGCTTCAGGTCTGGTTCCTCTTAGCTCAAAGCATGGAGCCTTTCTCGAACCCGGATCCGAAATTCAGTGGAACATCGATCACCGGCAAATGGGAGTTGGCGGTGATACATCATGGGGCCGCCTGGTACACCCAGAATATACAATTCCACCCCAAACGTACCGATTTTCGATCGTTTTTAAACCCTACCAATAGGCACACGAATTTTTGCAGGAAATCCGGCACTTGTCAAATTATCCAACTCGAAAATCAAGCCCTTCCCAATTTGGTGTTATGATTGCCCAAAACAATCGTCTTACTTCTGATAACAGTAGTATATACTAAACTAATCCAGACGTATGAGAAAATTTCTACTCTTCCTTTGTGCCTTGTCTTTCTCTTTTACTGGGTTTTCCCAAACCCTGGTTAATTCTCAGGACGCCCCTGATTACCAGGAGGCCATTGACCTCACTGTCAAAAACAATCAATCAAAAGCCGGTGGCGATATCATTTGGCAAACCACTTTTGATTGGGCCGATGAATCCGCTCCTACCGGATGGACCTTACCTGAAGGCTGGGAAAATGTCGACCTCACCGATTTTGCAAATCATTGGATCTGGCGAAAAGATTCAACCCGGGGCTATTTTACCAGACCATTCATTCCGAGTGGGTTTGATACCCCCGAAGATGGATTCCTGTGTATGCCCATCGATGAATACAATTACCGCGATGAAGTCAGATCGTATGACGAATGTGACGCCTACATCACAACACCACCTATTGATTGCAGCGCTGCTCCTTCAGTAGTGGTCAAATTCAATCAACTCTGGCGCTACTGCTGCTCAGGCTATAACCTCGAAATGATGGTAACCAATGACGGTGGTGTTCACTGGGCCACTTACGATGCAAAATTTGGAGTGGCAGGAAACACCGTCACCCCTGTGCGCTACAGATCACCTGAAATCAATATTTCGGATGTTGCAGCCGGGATGTCAGCGGTTCAAATACGGTTTTACATTCATGGTCCTCGACTCTATTACTGGATGATTGATGACCTCAGACTAACCGAAGCGTATGAAAATGACCTGGTATTAGAGGATACCTGGGCCAATTTTAACGATGGTAACGAAAATCGCATCGGCCACATCAACTATTGGCCAATCAGTCAGTTGGGTCAGGCATTAGAAGAAGGCGGCCATGTTGGTGATTATCAATTTGCCGGCGCCTTGTTGAATAATGGTATGAGTGATCAGTATGGAGCCCAGATCGAGTTATCTGTACTTCGAAATGGAAGTGAAGTGTATCATGAAAGTTCACCTACTTCAGAAATCTGGACACTCGACCGAGACACCTTAACCGTGAATACAGCTTTTCTGGCAGAAGAATACGGTGATTACCAATTCAATTATTCGGCTGTATCTGAAAACGATGAAGATGTACCTGCATCGAATGCATTTTCACTCTCTTTCACGGTCAACGATTCGCTGTTTCACCGACCCGACTTTTCGGCAGAATCATCAGCCAGTACCGGTGGTTGGGTTGGAGGGAATAATGCCGGTGATATGGTCGGGGTTGGCTATGATGTCTTTGAAGCCTGTGAGATAGACGCCATTACAGCATATTTATACAGTCGTGTTGAAACAGCCAACCCACAGTTTCAATATATTTTGATGCAATACCTTCCCGAAGAGGATATATTCATTGAAAGACTCACGAGCGAAATCGTAGATTTTGAAGATGGCATGCAACATACCTGGCACACCATGCCTTTAGACAAGGATGGTGAATCAGAGTTTCTTGAACCCGGTTTCTACGTGGCCTGTGTCAAAATGTGGGGAGAGGCTGAAGATGATGAAGATGGCATCTGTGGTATGCGTATTGGCTGGGACAAAGACAACAAGCACGAAGGCTGGTACACCTACATGTGGCAAGAAGTGAGTGGCGAATGGTACGGTACCGGCAAGATGAATATGATTGGAATGATAATCAACAACCATGACGGACCACAGGATGCTCCAATTACGTTCAATGTTGATATGAATGCCCACATACAAAATGGAGAGTTTTATCCCAATAATGATTATCTGGATGTTGCCGGTTCATTTAATGACTGGAGTGGCTCTGATCCAATGGACGATTCGGATACGGATGGGATTTATACCCTTCAACTGCCTACCATACCAATTGCCCACAAAATCGAATACAATTATCGAATAAATGGCAACTGGGAAACAGCTGAATATCAGGATACCGAAAATAAGAGAACTCATACTATTCGGTACTACAATGTGTTGAATGATGTCTATAACGGTGGTCGAATAGCTGGAACGGATGCTTATGACCTTAATGAAAACCTGGCCATTTATCCCAATCCAAGTTCAGGGGAATTTACTGTGGAATTTGTTCAGTCGCAATCTGCTGATATCAAAGTCAAAGTAATCAACTTACAGGGTCAGGAGGTTTACTCATCCATTTTCCCGGGAAGTAGATCATTCAAACAAACCATACGCAACGACTTTAAGAAAGGCATCTATTTCTTACTCATCGAAGCAGGTAATTATAATCAATCACGAAAGCTCATCATCAATTAATAGTTTTCTCTAGTAGCCTGTCTTTACAGGCGTAAACCTCGGGCCTCAACATTTGTTGGGGCCCGTGTGTTTAAGAGTAAAGACTATGAGTAAGAAAAAAATTAATTACATAATTTAATAGGTAATTTATTATGTAATTCTTTGCTTTGAAGTACTTGATTGACAAGACATATCAATTGCACAAGTTTCCAGGAAAAGGAGGATGGACCTATGCCTTAATCCCTGAGATACCCCCTGATCGCAAACGATATTTCAATTGGGTAACCGTTTCGGGCTTCATCGATGACTTCTAATTAAATAAAATCAACCTACAGCCAATTGGGAATGGTCAATTATTTCTACCCGTCAAAGCTGCCATTCGCAAAACCATTGGTAAACAAGCGGGTGATTTTGTACACATCCGCCTTGCTCTGGATAACAATCCAATAAAACTCCCCGATGAAATTCGAATATGCCTGATTGAAGAAAATCCAGCCCTCCTTGATCGCTTCAAGCAATGGTCTCCAGCGCAACAGAGAGCCCTAATTGAACACATTTATATGGCCAAAACCGATGAAACCAAGGTTCAACGGATTGCCAAACTTATTATCAAATTGAGCAATCAATCCTAATTTTAGCAGTTTATTGGATTGCATGGATGCCTACGGTACCTTTGTCACAGAATATAGCTATTCAAAAGAATGAAAAAAGGGTTAATACTCATTTCAGCAATTTTACTGGTTCTTTCTTCTTGTACAAAATTTGATTTGCCTACTGTCTCAGCTCCAGAAACTGAAACTGTTGAGATCAGCAATTCAGTAGAATTAACTTTCAGCTATACCACTGATGCCGGATTCGCTTCCTCATCAGTTATAGCAACTAATGGCACTGCTTCAATCGTAACCGATGGTGCCGTCAATGCCAATTCTGGTTCAATCGTTGTTACGTTCATTGCAGGCACAAGCGAAGGTACTGGTTCAGTAACTATACGTGTTAAAGATGCAGAGGGGGCTGAAGCATCAGCAACTGCTGAAATCAATATAGTATAAAGACGAACAGTTTTCGAAATTACCAGCAATATTGCTGAGAACGCTACCCGGGAAACTAGAAAGGTATTCCTGCTTCACGACATATTTTTATTGGATAATTCTGTTTAATCCTTGCATATCTTTAGGGTATAAACGTTTACCCTAACATCATGCTAAATTTTATCATTGGTTTTCTCATCGCAGGGGCCATATTTATTTATTACTTTCAGGCCAAGAAGCATCAGTACACAATCAAATGGTGGCAATGGATTGTAACAATTCTCTGGCTCTGTTACACCGGATTTGTAATCAAACTGGTCGAAGGATTTCTGCTTGAAGAGGCCGGTCGAGCTGCGCTCGTCATGGGCATCATTTTTGGATTTGTATCGGTGATAACTGGTGTACTCTTATTTAGATTTGTTTACAGAAAAATGTTCAGCCATGAATAAAAAGGATATACAGCGACGCGAATTTTTGAAACGGATGGGTATTGGCTCTATTGCTGTGGGCACCGGTTTAGGTATACCCAGGGTGCTCGCCTCAACAGATAAAGGTTACCTGGTTGAAAACAGCGAGCAATATGGTGAAACACCAGTTGAAGTTCTTTCAGGAAAAGATTTTCCCTACCAGATTAATCCCGACAAGCTTAGAAGCATGCGTAATAGAATGACCGTCTTCTCTCGCAACGGTTGGGATCCTGTACGACGGGAACAAATAAAAAAAGTATACGAAGACCAGGGAGGTCGAAGCATATTTCAAATCAACATGATCGATAATCAAGGGAAAGTGCCCAATCAATCTCGTCTTGATTATGCTTTTATGCAGGCTTCCTGGGCCACAGCCCATATGGATCCATTCTATAACTGGGAAACTCAGGCCTATTCTATCAAACAATTGGCCAAT
>CAYUGX010000088.1:0-15092 GCA_964444375.1 uncultured Porphyromonadaceae bacterium
ATGAAATTGGCTTAACCCTTTCCATCACATTCACGACCTTGAATTATTTTGATATGCAGTTGGCCGTTGAAAACAATAGAAATGATACCATTATCCGGGTGGATTTCCCCGACAATTTAGCCCTGAAAATGACAGAAAATGATTCTGCAGTCCTTCCCAGCCGGTACCCGGGAATGCTATTATTCCCAGAGTTTTTCAATCAGGATTTGATTGTGTATGAAAGTTATCCTGATTACATGCATGCCGATTATGTATCAATCATCAAGGGCGAATCGAATCTGAGCATATATTCACTCAATTCCGATACCCGAACTTTAAGAACCGGCTTTGGGTTTTTCCCCAATTCAGGAAACGATAATGAAGTAAACTATCATTTCAGGCACGAATATACCAACTGGTTAATCCCGGGGGCATCATGGCTCAGTCCAGTTTCTCGGTTTCGCATCGGTGAAAGCACAATCGAAACACTGAAGGCCTATCGGGTTGATAATAAGATAGATCAATTCCCAAGCTTAAGAGAAAAACTCGGAGATGAGTTTGACAATTATGCCCAATCGCCCATGCATTTTTACCATTTCCATGCAGTCGATGAGACCATTTCGTATAAGCAAGTACCTGCATTGGTCAACGGGGTTACAATTCCAGCCATTGTGATGTTTACCAATTTTACATCCGGGGGATATTTTGGTTATTCACCTGATTTCTATCCACCCAATCCCGATTTGGGAAGCCCAGCAGACTTTGCTGAAATGGTGAGAGAGATCGAATCCAGTGGGTTAAAAACATCAGCAGCGACTATCCCCGGGTGGTGGCATAAAGATTCACCCACTATGCGTAACATGAGTACCGAGTCTATTAAAGCTGTATCGGCACTGGACATGAATGCTCAGCCCTATTTTTATACGTGGACAAATGGAGAAATTCTTGATCCGGGCTATTTTGTATCACCCAACAGTCAAATAGTACAGGAGAAATCAGCCTTTATCATTGATAAACTTACGACGGAATTCGGTATCGATATCATGTATCACGATGTATTGGGTACGCACAACATAGGGTATGATTTCAATGCAGCCGCCAGCGATCCCCTTGATTATATACCGGGCTGGTACAGATTTTTAGAAAATGATAAAGCAAACCAACATATCGTCGAGTATGCCTATGATAAAATGGCAAAATACGCAATCGGATCGATGGGGATAAATCGATGGGACAATTTGGATGTATTGAATTACTGGCATCATGAACCCAATAAACCCATCTGGAACCCTTACCCTTGTGCTCCGGTTATCCTGAACGACATCATGGCCAATTATCACTGGGGTTCCAATCCGGGTTACGAGAATACGTCTTATTATCTTCAGTTTGCCGTACCCATGGGAATTTATATTGGAGTAGGGGAATATGGTGCCCCAGGTGGATATTGGGATAGACTTACCCGCGATTTTTCAACGCATGTCATGTCAAGGTTATGGGGTAAACAGCTGGTTGACTACACTGGTGTACCCGGAGAGTTTACTATTGCTGATTATGGTGACATTGAGGTGACAAAAAACTGGAACTTCACTGATACCTTGTATTTTGAAAATTATAGCCTACCCCCAAGTGGTGTTTTGGTAGAAAGTAAGGATGGGAGCCTGGTGGCAGGAATATTTTGTGGTTTTAACGGAGAGGATTTATCCGGATACAAAGCATGGGAAGATCATTATATCATCCAACTTACAGATGAATATGCCATTACCTTAAAGCATCCGTATAGCAAAGACACCCCGATCAAGATTAAGCGACCCACTTCATGGATTAACGATGAAGGAATCAGTATAAAGTGCATCACACAAGAAGGGACCGAAGGTTCTGTTGAAGCAGAGATTGAAGCGCGTGCCATTCGATTCGATTTGAATGAACGGTATCAGGGCGAACTGGCTGATGAGTATATAATTGAGTATGATCCTGACGCCGGTTCAGAAACTCTTCCTGAATTCATGATGTATCAGAATGCACCTAATCCCTTTATCTATGAGACCACGATCGATTTTGTGGTTACCAAAGAAAATCTGATCAGTATTGAAATACGCAATCTGCAGGGCCAACTAGTCAGGTTACTCTTGGATCAACATGTTCCGGTAGGTTCACATTCACTGACCTGGGACGGAAAATCGGAGGATGGCTCATCGGTTCCACCCGGTATCTACTTCTGCCGTATGCGATCAGAAGGAAATTCAATAGCAAAGAAACTCGTAAAATTAAGGTAGCAACAGCTAGTTGAAGTCAAGCTTTCAGTTCTGGGTTCGGTTATGTGAAAGGGGAATGAACCTGGCCTTTAAATCAGGATCTGGCATGTCGTGATCAAGCGGATAGATTGGCCGTTTGATGCGCTGATACCCCAACCGGTGAAGATCCTGGTCAACCCCACCAGGAGTCTGTGCCATGATCCAGTCACCACGCATCTCATATAATTGGGGAACCAAATAACCAATCTTAACCATGACGATGTCAGTTTCTCTGGGATTTAGTCCAAGATTCGTAAAACTGGACTCATAATGATAGGGTTTGCGTTTCTTGGTCACAATAATTCGTACACTTCCCGATTGAATCACAACTTCAGTTTCTGCTGTTGGATCACCTTGGCGGATGTGCAAAATTTGCCCGCTTAGGTTGATTGGTGGTTCATAGCGATTATCAACCAGGGCTCCAACCGGAGCTGAAATTGTGGCACCTTCACCTGCTTTAAGGGCAGTCTCAATCAGCTCAGGACCTGGAATGGAAGCATAGATCAATGACGGGCCATCGGTCTTTTTGAAGGCCGGATGTTCCAGAACTCGTGCCAGTGTCCAGGTTACATCACCCGCTCCCCCGGCCGTTGGGTTATCGCCCATGTCGCTGATAATAAAAGGCTTCTTGTCGCTTGAAATGGCCATCTCAAGACAGGTTTCCAACGAGGCCACCGGTGCCACAAATTCAAATTCATGTCTCACAGCCCAGAATAGTTCGGCCAGTTCTTCTGCACCTTTTCGAACGGCTGTTCGATCATCACCAGTTACCATCACCGCTCCGTGATTTCGGGGTTCATCGGCCCAGGCATATCCAATCCAGATGGCTGCATCCAAAATGCCTTCTCGCTCAGCGATCGGTGCAACCTGAGCATACAGACTTTTTCCGGGTTCAATTCTGGTGGAGGTCTTTTCTCCTGGTAATAAAATCGGTACAGGAATCCAGGCCTTGTAATTGGGTTTACCTTTTCCAGATACCAAACGATCGACCAGATTATGGGCGGCTCGCTTCTTCGATTCAATTGCATCCTCATGCGGTGCCATCCGGTAACAGGTGATTAAATCTGAATGATGGGCCAAACGCTCAGACACATTTCCATGAAGATCCATGGAGGTAGAAATAACTGTTTTCGTGCCAACCACCTTTCGGATTCTCTCGATCAAATCCCCTTCGGGGTCATCGAGTCCAACCACACTCATGGCACCATGAATATCAAAAAACAGTCCATCAAGTTTCCCCAAAACCTCTAACAGCCTGAGGGTGCTATCGACAAGCGTCTCGTATGTTTCACGTGTGACAATCCCACCGGGTATTGCCCTTGCCCTGAGTGTCGGAAGCCACTGAGCCTGACTACTGAACAAGGAATCTTCTGCAAGAAAGGGATACGAACGTAAGATTTGCTGATTCGTGCTCACCCTGAAGGCATCCATATCAGATTCAGCCGGAGAGAAAGTGCTTGATTCAATAGCAATGCCCGCAATGGCAATACGTGGGTTTTCAATTCCTTGATTGCGGCACGAGACAAGTGTCAAAAAGCCAATGAGGATAATGAACCCAGCCCGTGTTGCCGGCTTGTGAACTTTGAAGGTATTCATATTCTAAGGTTTTCATTGGCAAATATAAACTATAAGGTCATGTTGGACTGATTGATTCTTGATTATTTAACTCTTCTCATTGGGACAGTAAATGTTCTTTCTTGCTCATTTTGATTTCCAGATATGATGGCAATGAGTGAGTCAGGTCGATGGTATTCATAGGCGATTTGTTGAGGAAAGTCGTGTTGAAGATTCTCAAAAACGACCGCGAATCGATCTATTTCACTAAGTGAAAACTGAACTGGTTTCCCTTGATTCTGGTCAACAACCGTTGGAATTAGAAGGAGGTTCATGTCTTTTTGAACCAAATCAATCTTTTCCAGAAATACGGTATCCAATCCATCGAGCCAATAGCTCTTACCTTGAAATGCAGTGTCATTGAGCTGTATCCAACGCTCAAAAACACTACCCTCACTGGTTTTATATTCCCAAGTGCCGATCATCCAATGCACTTTTGATAGGTTTTCTTTCGGCGCACAGCTTGTCATAACAATGGATAAAATAAGCAGAATACGCATTGAGTTTTTCATGATAACGTTCTGTTTTCTTTCATTTAAAACTACATTTAAGCACCAATTGTTCAATACTATGAAAAAGTTTTTGATAAGCATCAGCCTTCTGGTTTTTGGACTAACTGCCTTAGTAGGCCAAAACCTCGACTATGTTAAAACGCTAACCGCTAAGCTCTGCTCGCCTGAATTGTTTGGCCGGGCCTACGTAAATAAAGGCGATAGCCTGGCGGCTGATTACATCGCCTCTGAATTCAGCAAATGGAAATTAAAGTCATTTGGCAAGACCTATATTCAGCCTTTCGAGATGTCAATCAACTCTCAACCAAAAGCCGATATCTGGCTCGATGGTCAGAAGATGCCAGCCGATGGGAATTTGGTGGTAGAGGCTTCATCACCAAGTCAATTTGGAACCTTCCCAGTGATTCAGGTTAATGCACCAGCACTAAAATATCCCAGATCCTTTATTCAGTCAGCATTGAACCATCCGGGAGGGTATTATCTGCTTGATTCGGTGGGATTGAACAATCCAGAGCTATATAATTTTGCCAAAACGCTGATTTATAGTCCAATTATTCCGAATGCAGGAATTATCGAAGTGATGCATCGTGCTCCTTTTGGTATTGTTCGTAAGCATTTCGATCCCTATGTGAAAATTCAGTTGCATCATGATCTCTTGCCGGATGAGCTAAACGAGATTTCGGTTTCACTTGAGAACCGGTATAATGAATCGTATATCAGTCAAAATGTAATTGGCTATATTGAAGGCAAATCCGACGACTGGCTGGTGTTCACCGGACACTATGATGGCGAAGGGATGTACGGTGATGTACTGTTCCCAGCCGGAAATGACAATGCTTCGGGTACGGCCATGGTTATGGATTTGGCTCGGCACTATGCTAAGAATAGAAGGCCCCATTACAATATGGCTTTCATGCTCGTATCAGGAGAGGAAGCCGGATTGCTGGGATCCCGGCATTATGCAAGTCATCCACTTTTCCCCATGGAAAAAATCCGAATGGTCATCAATCTCGATATGGTGGCAACGGGTGAAAGAGGTGTAATGCTTTTCAATGGAGAAACCTGGCCTATTGAACGCGATAAAATTCTGGAGATAAATACCAAGAATCAATACATGTCAACGGTTAGCCCGACAGGACCAGCGGCCAACAGTGATCACCACGCTTTTCATGAGAAAGGGGTGCCGGCAATTTTCTTTCTCACACACGGAAAGGCCGGACCCGCACATACCGCATTTGACTATGCTGACAGCCTTCTATGGCCGAAATATGATCAGCTTTTTTCACTGATCACCGATTTCATTGACGAATTACCGGATTTGCCTGAGCCAATTCGCTATCCTCTTGTCGATTATCACGTGCATCTGAAAGGCGACATGACACTTGAAAAAGCCGTAGAAAAATCTGAGAAATCAGGTATTCAATATGGAATTGCGGTCAATTGTGGAGTCGGATTTCCTGTAAACTCTGATGAAGGGGCCCTGGTATTTCTTGATTCGATGAGAAATACCCCATTCATGTTGGCTATGCAAGCTGAGGGACGAGAGTGGGTTGAGACCTTTAGTCCTGAAGTTATCGACCAATTCGATTATGTATTCACAGATGCCATGACCTACTTCAATGATCAGGGTGAAAGGGTGCGATTGTGGATGCCCGATGAAGTGAGCATCCCAGACACCCAGGCATTCATGGACGATTTGGTCAGGCGTATTGTCAAAATTGTAAGCGAAGAACCCATTGACATTTATGTAAATCCCACTTTCCTTCCGGATGTCATCGCCACCCACTATGACGAACTTTGGACCAGGGAGCGAATGGATGCAGTGATCACTGCGCTTGTTGATTCTGGTGTAGCCCTAGAAATAAATAACCGGTATAGGATTCCCAGCGAATCGTTCATCAAAAGAGCCAAGGAAGCAGGTGTCAGGTTTGCATTTGGTACCAACAATACCGATAGTCAGACCCGGGATTTGGATTACTGCCGAGAGATGATCTCAAAATGCCGTTTGCTTGCTATTGATATGTGGAAACCAGGTCAATAATTTCTCGGGATAATTTTTTGCAGATTTATCGGGAAATAAAAGAAAAGGAACCCGGAATGCGGTCTACCTGCAATGAGTCGATACTTTTGCCATCCGGCAGGAAGCGGTAAACATAGCCTCTTTGGAGATAATCTTGTGCATCACTGACGTAGATAGTCGTGGTTTCAGGATCAACTCCCAAACCATAAAAGCGTCGATGCATGGATGGAATTAGGGGTTGTGAAGGTAAAGCCAGATCAGTAATACTCATGGTATAAATACCGGCAACTTCACTTTCACCGGCCCAACTACTATTCAGAAAGAATAAGCTGTCTTGATTCGCATTGATGCAAAGGTGATTGGGAGAGCTTTGCAAATCCGGAAAAACCAGGTTGTGCCGGATCTCCATGCTTTTGGGATCAATTTGTGCCAGAGTCGGATGCTCATAGCCAAGAGACGATCCTTCAAATCCACCATCCGATAGGATCCATAGCTGATCATTTTTATCAAGAACCAGACTATTGGGCTGTCTGGCCACCTCAACTGAACCTACCAATTGATTGCTGATCATGGATATTTTAAAAACTTCATGCCCAAACGACCAACTTGCCACATACAGGAAATCTCCCAGATGAATCATTTGTTCACTGCTTTGACCGAGCTGGATGGTATCAGTCACAGCCAAAGTCTGTGGATTAAATTGAAGAACATAGGGAGAATACAGATCAGAAATATAACCGGTATAGTGATCAATCAGGTGCACCTGTCTGGGTGATACCAGCCCCGCCAAGGTACCCTCATGTCTAAAGGTATGGGTGTTCATGGCAAAGATCTTACCTGAGTTGTTCACCACAATAAACGCTGTTGAATCCTGTATGGTCATAGAGTATGCTACATCGCCCAGGGGAAATCCATTGGCCTTAAAAAAAACCTGATTCTCAATTTCCTGTGTCGACAAATCCAGGAATGACAATGAAGCATTGCCATAAGTAAAATTGCCTTCATTGATGATAAAAACGCCTTCTGTTTTGGTGAAGTTCATTTGCGGTAAAGGATCTTTAGAACAGCTTAGCATTCCCAAGGCAATTATCAATATGAATAGGTGCTTTTTCACTAAAAGGCGATTTTTAGGTTCAATTGGGCATGACGACCGGGCATGGCTCGCCATAATAGACTTTGATAATCGGTATTCAGCAGGTTGAAAACCTGGGCTTTAATTTCGACATGCAGTGCTTTAATTTCGAATGATTTACCAATGCCCAGATCATGCAGGGCATAAGCTGGAAGCTGGTGATAGGTGAATTCTTCCGTCGTACTGGTAGACCGTTCTCCGACATAGGCGTACTGATAATCTGCGAACCAGCTTCCAGATTTCCAGTGGACAAAAGCACTGCCCTTGTGCACGGGGATATACATCAATTGGTGTGGAAAACCGACCGGATGTGTGCGTGTGAGTGTGTACTGAGTTCGAATATCAATGGAATGTCTGGCCCATTTTTTCGACAATTTGAGGCTTGTTTCAAGCCCCCGTGCCAGAACTGTTTCAATGTTTTCAGGCGACCAGTACTGAAATTCGCCGGGTTTCCAAAGTATCCAATTGTCAATGTATGAAACAAAACCATTTAACTTGGCTAAGCTTGACCAATCACCTGCCCATTGTGTCTTTGCTACAATTCCAGATTCGGCCTGATATCCCGATTCGGGTAAGAGATCCGGATTTCCACCAGGTACCCAGTGAAGGTCGTTCAAAGTGGGCAGGTGGAAATTCTTACTGAGAGTGAGGTGAATGTCGCACGCGTTCGGAACCAACGAATAATTTAGATTAATGCTCGGAAGAATTGGAAGACGAGATAAACGTGTCCATTCTTGTTGAACCAAAATAAAAGAAGTGAATCTTGGGGTCCACATTTGGTTCCATTTCACGAAAACTCCTGATTCAAGACGTTCTCCTGTATAGCCCGATCCGGTTTTCTCGTCGGCAATGTTGACCTGATGATAATCGCTGTGTAGATCTAGTTCTATGTGATGGAACTCTGAAAAATCAAACTTGCCGGTAAAGCGATTAAACACACTTTTACTTTGGCTAGCCGAGGCATAATTTACGAGAAGGCCACCGCCCGTTTGATGAGCCAGATAGTAGCTCATTTCTTCAATCGATAAGCCAGTTGAGACTTTTGTGTGAATGTTCCCCCTATCATATTGCCAATTAAGAATGCCTCTGAAATGTTGATCGAGTTGGTATTCCTCCCGTCCCGACCCTTCATACGACATGATTGGTGGTAGATTTCGGTCACTCGACTGGATCCACGATTGAATACTCATCAGGTGATTGGCATTCGGACGAAAGAAAACCTGGGCTAAAACACCCTGTATCCAATAGTCAGCATTTTGTTGTCTTGCGCGATTGAATAAACCATTGGCAGTGTTAAGAAATGGAAAATCATTGCGGCTTTGATGACGGAATAAGCGAATCCTGCCCTGAAACTTTTCTGAATTGCCACCCAAATCAACTAGCGTTCGATAGGTGCCATAACTCCCCACGGTGGTTGATACTAGCCCAAACAATTCTTGGTTCCATTTACCCTGACTGGCAAGATTGATGTATCCACCAAGTCCTCCAGATCCTTGTTGCAATGAATTCGGGCCACTGAAAATCCGTACCTGGTCAGTGAAGAAGGTGGGCACCAGTGAAAAGTCAACTTGTCCCAGCATGGGAGAGTTAATCTTAATACCATTCCAGCTTACCTGTGTATGTGAGGCGAGTGTTCCTCGCATCGAGATTGTTGCCAGGCTTCCCGGAGCGGCTGTCTTGATAAATACCGGTGCGTTGCGTGATAGCAAAGAGGCCAAATCTCCAGCCGGATTGTTCTGCAATTCCAGACTATCAATGGCAAAGTAAGCCTGCTGTTGAGATGCAGCAGCTGTAATTAAAACCTGATCCAAATTGATCGTATCATTCAAGCGCTGCTGAGCACCAAGGCTAAAGGCACCCAGCATCAATAAGACGATTAACAATATGGATTTATTCACTTGCATTTAGTTGACGATCAAGTGTTGAAATATCTGTTGAGTGGAAGTTTTGATATGTATTACATAATTACCTTTAGTCAATGACATGGGTAATTCAAAGGCCTTTTGCTGAATAGTATACGATGAATGATGAATGTGTTTACCATTGATGCTTCTTATGGTCAAACTCGCTTGAGAATTCAGCGGCAAATCAATTTTTACACGAATCACATCACCAGCCAGACAAGGATTCGGATAAACGAACAATCGTCTCTCGCCTCTCGTCTCTCGCCTTTCATCTCTCGTCTCTCGTCTCTCAAAACCCGATGTCGTTTGCATCAATCCAACCGCATCCAAATCAAAGCCTCCTGTGAAAAACGGCGTTGGAAACGGATCATTGATCCGATTGCCAAGGGCATCGAAACTGGCATAATCGGGATGGATCGACCCTACCACATCTATGATACGTATGTGGGTGATGTTATGAATTTCGAGACTCAGTGAATCCTCCAATTCAGCCAGATCAAAGGGTGTTCCTTCAAAAAGCGGGTATTTGCCTGCCAGATTATGCAAACTATCGGGGTGCAACTGGCCAAAGGTTGGGACTTGTGTGTCGTTTTGAGTCTTTGAGACTGCCGGAAAGCGAACAAAGTGTTCTCCGTCAGAACTCACTTCCACAAAGGCCAACTCCAGAAACCACAAATAGGGTGGAGTTAACTCTTTAAAACCATTTTCGAATACTGCAAAATCCGGTCCGGGACCATCCGATAGGGGATTTTCCAGTGCATAGGTAGCCCTGCCTCCATCTCCAAGACTAACGATGCGTCCATCAGCTGGGCCATCAGCCCAAGTGGCTTCACCAGCCGTCGCCCGGTTACTTCCCTGATCCATCACAGTTGTATCTGAGATGTTCACGAAGCCACGCACGACTGTGCAATTGGTGGCCCAGGAAACCACTATGGAGCTGTCTTTTGAGACTTGAGCAGAGGATAAGACCGGGAACCCAAAACCAAGGACCCAAATCAGACTCAAGACTAATGACTTAAGACATATGTTAAGACCTAAGGCTTGAAGCTTACTCCGGTCTTTCTTCTTAATACTTCGTTCTAATTTGCGTCCTCGGTCCTCGGTCATGGGTCTTAATCTATTGTTTAACAATTCGTGAAACAGCAATCTGCCCCCGTCCATCAACCGTCTTAATAACATAGAGACCTGCTTCCAAATGACTCAGATAAAGTTGATGGCTAGATTGAAAATCTGTAATTAAGATTCGCTTTAGAAGCTGTCCATTAATCCCAAACAGCTGAATTTCTTCCAGTCCATGTAAATTTTCAATAGTCACCTGATCAACAGCAGGATTTGGATAAACAATAATCCTCTCAATCTCTTCATTCCCTGTTTCCCTGCTTCCCTGTGAACTACTCATCTTCAAATCATCCACAAAAAAGTATGCTGGCGTATTCATCCCCCAATCACCCATATCAGATGAATGAAGCTTGAATGTGATCTGATCAACAATCCCCAGGGATTCGAGATCCACGGCCGTCCATCGGTCGATGATGTAATCCAGGGTGTTGTCTTCAAAGCGGAAATCAGCGAGATAGAAATCGACGGAATCTGTGGTCTGCCCATCCAACCACCCTGTCAGGCGCAGATAAAAGAAATCGGGATCATCACCGCTATCTCCACCAAATTGCTTGGCAAAAGCATCACCATCTCGCATGGATAAATAGGGATAAGTACCATTGGTCACAAAAATTTCTTCGGCCTGGGCAGGATATTCAAATTGAACGTGATCCACTCCGCCTCCATTGTAACACACAGCGTAAGTGGTAGAACCATTAGCACCTTGTCCTGGAATCGCACTGAATGAATTGGTATATCCAGCCGTAGACACATCAGTCATACTCGAGTAGGCCCAGTTTGTCCACGTGCCGGTTGTGCCGAATCCCCAATCCGATAGGGTATAGGTATTATCGAAACGGGCAATACCATCTTCAAAAGTGGATTGATAGGTGCCCAGGGCTGCAGTTGAACCGTTCCAGTAATCACCCGATGTATAATATAACTGTTCCAGATCCAGGCCATTCAGGTCATCGATGCAGCAGTATGCCGGTGTATTCATGCCCCAATCGCCATTATCGGATGACCGTAAACTGAATTCAAGGGCATCAATTTCACCCAAAGTACTGAGGTCAACAGCGGTCCAGTCATCAATCAGATAATCTTGCGCAGGATCATCAAAGCGATAATCGGCCAGGTAGAATTCAATGGTGTCGGTAACCGTTTCATTAAGGTAACCCAGTATACTGAGGATAAAATAATCGGGATCATCGCCTGTATCACCACCAAATTTCTTCGCAAAAGCATCACCATCTCGCATCGACAGATACGGATAGGTGGCATTACAGACGAGCACCTCTTGAAGGGTGGCAGATGCTGTCAGATCTATTCGTCCAGGTCCCAGACCTGTGTAAAAAACCCCGTAGTTGGCCGAAGCTTGGGCTCCTGATCCAGCGATGCAACTGTATTGGTTGCCAAATCCGGGTGTTTCATTATCGGTTACCCGGGAATAGGAGAATCCCGACCAGGCCTCGGTAATCCCAAATCCCCAGTCATTTCGGCTGAAGGTATTTTCAAAAGTAAAGTTGCCAACCACCAGATCGGCTTCAAAGTTACCCAGCGTGGCGGCAGATCCATCCCAAACCGTTTCAGGAGCTAAGGCCAGCGATTCAAAGTCAGTAATCATTTGGGCCGAGGTGTTGGCCCAACACAAGCACGCGAAAAGCGTCAAAGTGTAAAACTTTTTCATGATTTAAGTTTAAGCGTTAAAAACTACAAGTACTATGTAGATTTTGCAGCGGACTTGGGTTGTAGAAGAATCTCTTCAGATTCATCTAAGCTCATTCTCCGTAAGCTACAGAATCATACATGCGTTGGCAGGTCTTCTGACTTACCCGGTTTCAGCTTCCTTCCCATCCCGGTATCGGAACAGTGGATTGAGGGGGCTGAAACACCAAACGGGCTCACAGCAGCGGGAACTGTTGCCGACTTTCACGGCATTCCCTATTATCCCAAGTGGGACCAAAACAATACACAAATATAGGAAAAAGACCTGGGTCTTCGGCCTTGGGTCTTGGGTCTTCGGTCTTCGGTCTTAATTTCGTAGCTTCGAAGTATGAGATACCTAACATTCATACTGCTCGTAATAAGCATCTCCTGCTCAAAACCTAAGACGCCCCCAAACTTCCTCTTCTTCTTTTCTGACGATCACACCACCCAGGCCATCAGTGCTTATGGGGATGGTCGAATTCATACGCCCCATATCGATCGCCTGGCGGCTGATGGGGTGCTTTTCGAAAATTGCTTTTGTACCAACTCGATTTGTGCTCCCTCTCGGGCTGTGGTTCTTACCGGACGCTACAGCCATTTGAACGGCGTGATTGACAATACCACCCATTTTGATGGATCACAAGAGACCATTGTGAAAATCTTACAGGATGAGGGTTACCGCACGGCAATCGTGGGGAAATGGCACCTTAAATCAATACCCACTGGCTTCGATTACTGGATGGTGCTTCCGGGTCAAGGTGAGTATTTTGATCCTGAATTCATTGAGATGGGCAAGCGTATTCAACGCTCGGGCTATGTAACCCGTATCATAACAGAAGCTGCTCAAACCTGGCTAAGCAATTACAATTACGATCAACCTTTCTGCCTGCTGGTGCAACACAAAGCCCCCCATGCCAACTGGGAATGGCCAGAAGATTTGCGTGATGAATTTACTAATGATTTCCCCCTGCCGGATGGCTTTGATGACCAGTATGATACGCGTGGTCCGGCCCTGGCTCATTCACACCTGAAGGTAGACAGCTTCCAATGGAATTACCATTACAAATATCGCTTTGGCGGTTATCCCTATACCCATCCTGAAGAAATGTACCAGCGCTATATGCACGACTACATGCGCTGTATTCGGGAGGTGGATAACTCGGTCGGACAAATCATGGAAATCCTCAAAAAAACCGGTCAGGATCAAAATACCATCGTCATCTATTCAGCCGACAAGGGCTTCTTTCTGGGTGAACATGGATTGTACGACAAACGGTTTATGTACGAAGAAGCACTGCGAATGCCACTAATTGTTTCGGGTTCAGGGCTCGGGGTTCAGGGTTCAGGGTTCAAAGTGCCAGATATTGTCACGAATTTAGATTTTGCACCAACACTTTTATCACTTGCTGGTATACCAATATCTAGTTACATGCAGGGCACGGATCTTTCCCCGCTTCTGAGGGGGGACACAGGGGGGTATGGCGGATCTATGTACTACCGGTTCTATGAACAAGCCTACGGCATAGGCGAACACGAAGGCATTCGCACTCAAACCCATAAGCTCATCCATTTCTTTTTCCCTGTAGAGGCATGGGAGTTGTACGACCTGAACCAGGATCCCAAAGAAATGAATAATTTGTACGGAAGCGAATCAATGGATCAGCTCACCGAAGCTCTTAAGAAGTCAATGGATTCGCTCAAATGGGAATATGATTTTTATTGACAGCGGAACTTTTCGCCTTAACTTGCATCTTATTAGCAAAACCAACGGTTAACTGTGACTCAAACAGATCCTGATTACGATCTGATTAAAGCCTTCGTTGCTACAGGTAATCGAAAGGCCTTTAACCGCCTGATTGAATGCTATCAGGATCAGGTATATAATTTTTGTTACCGTTTTCTGGGCTGTCAGGCTGATGCCCATGATTGCGCCCAGGAAGTGTTTGTCAAACTCTTTCTGAAACTCCAACACTTTCGCTTTGAATCCAGTTTCTCATCGTGGTTGTATCGCATTATGATCAATACCTGTAATGAGATGGTCAGGTCAAAACAGTATAAGAGCAGCAGAAATACACAGCCTTTACATGCCGGCATGGGGTTGGAGAGTGGGTTTGATCACCCAGAGAAACAAATGATGCGGAGTGAAATAGAACAGGCTTTCCAAACAGGATTGATGAAACTAAAGCAGGTGCACCGCTTACTGATTATCATGCGCGATCTGGAAGGACAGAGTTATGAGGAAATTGCCCAAAAAATGGGTATGAAATTGGGCACCGTACGCTCATCACTGGCCCGGGCACGACAGAAAATGGCTGATGAACTAAAAGAATTTCAAGATGTCTGAGCAGAATCAATATAGAACAGTAGTGAAACGGATCGGGCGAATCGAAGCACCGGATGGTTTTCAAAAGCTAGTGAATCAGGCTATTGATGAACGTTTAGAGACTTCAGTAACAAAGGCAAGAAGGAAGGTCAAGTGGGTATATCCAGTGATTGGCGCAGCCGCAGTTTTATTTCTGGCCCTGGTCATATGGCCACCAGATATAAACCCTGATCCGCATGAGCTAGACCATGTATATGCCCTTAAAAAGAGAGGGAAAGGTCCAGGGACAAGAGAAAAAGGAGCTGATGCACCAGTCGAAAAGATAGTTCAGCAGCTGATCGATTTGGTCAAACAACACCAGGGTAGAATCAAGAAGATTGAACGCAATCCGATAGCCCTGGTCACCCACTCGATCCATTTTTGGATACCCGATTCTACCTATAGTGATTTTAAAGGGAATTATGCCCATCAAAGAACCTTCTATTCCCTGCCGGATAGCCTGGAGTCTGACC
>CAYUGX010000089.1:0-15046 GCA_964444375.1 uncultured Porphyromonadaceae bacterium
GCCCAATAATACTGGGATATTAATGATAACAGAAATAAGTTATAAGCCTCTGGTTAATGGAGTTGAAGATGAAAGCTTGGAGTTCATAGAGATTTACAATGGTGGAACCGCCACTATGGACCTGGAAGATTTTTGGTTCACCGCCGGCATATCATTTACATTCCCTGATCACAGCCGCATAAACGTTGGTGAACATATTATCGTGGCTAAAGATGCTTCTGCCTTTGATCACATTGATGCAGACGTTTATCAGTGGAGTAGTGGATCTTTACATAATCAGGGTGAAACAATTACCCTGGCTAATTTTCAAGGTCTAACCGCATTGAATTTAGTTTATGAAGCTTTTGATCCTTGGCCAGAACCCGCTGTGATTCACAATTACCCCATCGAGCTAAAACCAGGTGCAACGGTCTACCAAAATCCAGTCAACTGGCAGTTAAGCAGAACCTATGGTGGAACCCCAGGTGCACCCAACAATCCTACATTACTCGATGATTTGTACATCAATGAGTTCATGGCCAAGAACGAAAACTTTATTACCGATGGGCTAGGCCACTATGAAGATTACATAGAGATATTTAACGATTCTGATAAACCACAAAACCTGGCGGGTGCCTGGTTTAGCAACGATCCTGATCATCCTGATTTTTATCAGTTACCAGAAAGCGATTATGATCTGACAACCATTCTTCCGGGTGGATTCCTGGTGCTTTGGGCGGATGATAAACCTGAACGGGGAACTTTGCATCTCGATTTCAGGCTTCCTTCACAGGGTGGAGAAATCTTCCTCTCAACAGGTACTGAAGACGATCTTGAAGAGCTTGACCATGTTGAGTATACTGCTCAAACACCCGACATCAGCTATGGTCGCTACCCCGATGGTTCTAGCCATTTCGAATTCTTTACTTCACCATCACCAGGTGAGCCTAATACGCTGGAGCCAGAGGTGATCATCGAAGACCTGTATATCAATGAATTTGTGGCCAAATTCGGAACCCTCTTCCCAGATGAACATGGCAATTTCTCAGACTGGATAGAAATTTATAACGGTGGGGATGAAGCCCTGGATTTGGCCGGACTCTATCTGAGTGATGATGTTGATCACCTTGATCTCTACCAAATTCCTGATACCGACGAAACTGAAACCACTATTCCAGCGAAAGGTTTCCTGGTATTCAGGGCTGACGGTTCACCAGATCTGGGTGAACTGCATGCTGATTTCGAATTGAGCAGTCAGGGAGAAACCATAACCATCGCACAGAAAACACGTGAAGGCTGGAATAAAATTGATCAGGTGTCTTACGAAAGGCAAACCGAGGATGTTTCTTACGGGCGCTATCCAGACGGTAGTGAGCATTTTGAGTTTTTTGACAACCCAACACCTGGTGTAAGTAATGCCCTTAGTGTAGATAAAGTCGAAAACCTGTACATTAACGAGTTTGTGGCTGCATACGGTAATCAGTTTCCTGATGAGCACGGAAACTTTTCTGATTGGATCGAAATCTACAACGACAACAACGAAGAGGTAGATTTGGGTGGCCTTTACATCACAGATGTGATCGACAATCCATACAAATGCCAATTTCCCAAGGATCACCCTGGACAAACCACTATACCAGCTAAGGGTTTTCTGGTAATTCGAGCCGATGGAGAACCTAGCCTCGGGCCACTCCATATCGATTTGAAATTGAGTAGCCAGGGTGAAGCCATTGCCATCAATCAGAATTATGGTGGAAACCTGAATACCATCGATCAATTGACTTATGCAGCACAAACAACAGATATTTCGTATGGCCGCATACCCGATGGAGGAGCAAGTTGGGAATTCTTTGATAGCCCAACTCCTGGAGCTTCGAACTCTGGATCCAATGTGTATGAAACTGTGTGGTCTGAGCAGCAGATAATCGCATATCCCAATCCAACCAGTGGGAAGCTAACTATTGATATTCCTTTTGACAAGACGGGCTCAAGTGTATTATGTGTTTATTCAGCAAGTGGTCAGGTAATGATGAATCGACTCATCGAAAGTAATCCGGTAGGGCATAATCAACACCAAATAACCTTAAATCTATCTGCTTGGCCTGAAGGGATATACTTCATTCATGTTCAGTCAAAGCGTGAAAAGCATATAACTAAAGTGCTAAAGGCTGGTTGGATATACTAAAACTTTTAGAACTAGTCATTCCCATTTTCACACATTTTTCGTACCTTTTTAGAGGGAACGAATAGTCTTAATATTGAGGTGCTTTACATGTCAGGCAAGAATAGAGCTTACTCGCTAAGGTGTTTATTTCTAGCTATTTTAATTGGATCAGGTAGCGCAATATATGCACAATTGTTGATCAGCGAGATTGATTATTCTCCCTTGTTTAATGGTATAGAAAAGCCAGAATATGAGTTCATCGAGTTGTATAATTCAGGAAACTCGACAATCGACCTGAGCAATTGCTATTTCTCTTCAGGTATTAATCTAACCTTTCCGGCCAATACACAGCTCAGGTCTCGCGAGTATCTTGTTCTTGTTCGTAGCACCTTGGTGCATGACATGAATTCAATGGATGCGATTGAATGGACATCAGGTGGATTGTCAAATGCTGGTGAGACGATTGAAATAAGAAAACCATCGGGTACTATCTTAACTCACGTCAATTATAAGGATGCCTCCCCTTGGCCATTACAACCCACGATACATCATTTTACTATTGAGCTGGCCGAAATGAGCGGTGATGACAGCAATCCAAGCAATTGGTTCATCAGCCATCAATACGGTGGAACACCGGGTCGAAAGAATGGCTATGAAGGGATTCAGCATGTAATGATTAATGAATTCATGCCATCGAATCAATTCTTTAAGCCCGATGAATATGGTGTGTATTCAGATTGGATAGAGCTCTTTAATGCGGGCAATAAACCACAAAACATCGCCGGATTGCTTTTTAGTCGTGAAGCCAATTACACCGATGCTTTCCAAATTCCTTTTACTGATTTCGACCAGACGATAATTATGCCAAATGATTATCTGGTTTTATGGGCCGATGGAAAGCCAAACCGGGGAATCCTTCACTTGGGTATCAAACTCTTGGGTTGGGCTAATCAAGCTAGCTTTTCGATGTTACAGCCCGAATCGGGCGGAATGAAATTGGTGGAGAAAATCACCTATCCAAAAGTTGAATCAGACCTCAGCTATGGCCGGTATCCGAATGGATCAAATACCTTTGAAGAGTTTCTCGAACCCACACCTGGAGCAATAAACAGCAGGCCTTACATTGAACACATTACCGGTATTTTTATAAATGAAATTGTATCGTACCACAACGATTCAAATACGGATGAGAACGGGAACCCCTGCGACTGGATCGAGCTCTACAACAGTAAAGATATACCCGTTGATGTTGGTGGTTTATACATCACTGATATTATTACCATTCCAAAAAAATACCAAATCCCCTCTCATGCTCCAAACCAAACCACCATACCTCCCAAAGGCTATCTGGTGTTATATGCAGATCATAAGCCTGAACGAGGTGTATTGCACCTGGATCTGGAATTAAGCAGCAATGGGGAAGCAATTGGCTTGGTTCACGACACAAAGAAGGGTGAAATCTTTGTTGATTTGTGGGAATTTGATGAACAATACAAAGGCGTGGCCTACGGACGATACCCGGATGGCACAGACAACCTGGATTTTCTATCAAATCCCACACCCGGCTCAGAGAATATTAGAAAATTTGACATCATCCAGGGATTATATATCAATGAATTTATGGCAGCCGATCAAACCATCTTGTTGGATGAAAACGGTAACTATTCAGACTGGATTGAAGTGTACAACGCAACAAACGAGGCCATTGATATGGGAGGATTGTATTGGTCAGATTTTCCAGAGGATCCTTACAAATATATGTTGCCGGTTGATCAGCCCAACAAAACTACAATTCAAGCCAAGGGATTTAAAGTTTTCTGGGCCAATCACCTTCCGGTGAATAATCCGTTATACCTGGATTTTCATTTGGCAAGTCAAAAAGAATCCATCATGCTTTCTCAAAGTTTGGCCGGACAACCGAAAATCATCGATTCAGTTAATTACGGTAAGCAAACCAGAAACCAATCATACGGTCGTTATTCAGATGGCATGAATAACTGGATATTTATGTCGAAACCCACTCCAGGAGCTAGTAATGTCAATACTGGAGGAACGGGATCAACAGATGATGGATCTCAACATGATGTCGCGTATCAGGAGGTGGCTGCAGGAATTGCCGCCAAAGTGTATCCGAATCCCTACCACGATCAGATTCGCTTTGTTTTGAATCTGCAGCACAGTTTCAACCGAATCTATGTGTCAGTCAGGGACATTCTGGGCAGGGTCATCTGGACTTACCCAAAAAATGGTTCCGGGATTTCAGTTGGTTTGCATGAGTTTAGCCAAATACCTGGTTTAGATCAACTTCCGGTTGGGCGTTATTATTTTTGCATGTATGCCGATGACGTGAAATTTGCTCTACCTTTTATCAAAACAAGACGTATTAGCCAATAATCATCTTCTGGAATTCATGAAGCTATTAAATGCATCGTGATCCCACTTAATGGTTTCCTTGTCCAAGCTAGCCAAATAGGGGGTCAATCTGGCCAGGTAATTCACCAATCGGGCCATATTCTCATAGTTCATGAACTCAGGTTCATCGTGTGGACGATGAATATGATCCTCCCCGCCATGAGTGCACAGGGTAAAGGCAGGGATATACAAAGATCGATCTCGACCATCTCGCTTAACTGCAATGGCCGCATTGTCAGATGCAAAGAACAAACGATCGGCTATGGCGATGGTATCGGTGCGGTTCCATATCTGAGTCTTGTTAAAGTCATCGATCAGCTCGTCGAAATTTGAGAAGCTTGGTCCTGTTAGATAAAAGGTGTTTTTACCCAATATGGAGCAATGCCCCGTCATCTCAAAATTCAGATTGACGAATAGCTTGTTGTGATCAACCGGGCAGTTCTCAAAAAAATACCGACTGCCCCTCAGTCCCATTTCTTCGCCGCTATAGGCAGCAAAAATGATCGACCTTCTAGATTGAACCTTCAGTTTTTTTAGTGCATGAGCCAGACCAATCAAAGTTACAGTGCCCGCAACATTATCATTTGCACCATTGTATATACTATCGCCATCTACCTCACGGCCTGTTCCCACATGATCGAAATGAGCCGAGAATAGTATGAATTCATCTTTCAAATCAGGATCAGTCCCGGGTAAAACCCCAATAACATTGCGTTCTGCAATGGTTCGGCTTCTTCTTCCTGTAAAAGTGTATGCTTGTTCGAAACTATCCCATCCGTCAGGAAATTCTAACCCTGCCTGCTCAAAATGCCAGGCAATATAGGCTGCAGCGGCCTGCATTTCTGCCGAGCCATTGGCTCTTCCCTTCATGTGATCACCAGCCATGAAGAGGGCCATTTCACTAAGATCAGATGCACTTATCGGATTGTGAGTCTGGGCGTAGGAAAGTAGGGGTAGGGATAGGAGGGAAATTAGGAAGATTTTACTTGTTAGCCATAGTTCCCTGCCTGCGCAGGGATGACATTGGTTTCTTTTGCGATAGAACATGGATATACTTTTCTTTATATTGGTTACTTGCTGAAAACTGAAAGCTTGCCGCTTGTAGCTTGTGGCTTACTGCTTTTAGTTATATTTGACTGCTAAATTCATTACATCATGCGCACATCATTGCTTGCAATTTTAGTCGTTTTTTCTGGATTGTTGCTCTCGGGCTGTAGTAAAAAGAATCCGATTGTTGAAATTCAAACTCCAAAAGGGAAAATACTGGTCGAGATTTACATAGATCAAGCTCCAATTACTGCTGAGAATTTCTTAAAACTGGTGAAAGAAGGTGTATATGATGGAGGGGCTTTTTACCGAACCGTGAGGAGCGAAAATGATACAAACCCGATTTCAATCAGTGTAGTACAGGGAGGTATCATGCGTACTGAGAATAAAAAACGAGTTGAGGCAATTGCGCATGAGACCACCGACATGACTGCCGTGAAACACCTGGATGGTACCATTTCGATGGCCCGTTCAAAGCCTGGAACAGCCAGCTCTGAGTTTTTTATCTGCATGGGGGATCAACCTGAATTGGATATTCGTGGCCGGCGCAACCCTGACGGACAAGGATTTGCTGCATTTGGCCGAGTGATTGAGGGTTTGCGAACCGTACATGCGATTTGGGGAAGTTCAGCAGCCGGGCAAAACCTGGATCCACAAATCAGAATTCACAAAATGAAGGTGCAATAATGGCTTTATATCAGCATTCTATCCAATTAAGCGACAGGGGTATGAAAGTACTGCGTTTCCCCCTGGTCAGGTTGGTCATTGCGATCAGTATTTTCATGCTTGGAAACGCCTTAGCAGCTTTTTTGCTCAGTTGGCTTGAGCAATTGATTAATCCACAAGCCTTTGATTCATGGGTGCAGCCACTGGCTGGAATGTTATTCCATTCTGGTTTTGCCCTTCTCGGGTACTGGATCTTTGTCAGCTTGTTTGATGGAAGACCGATGACAGAGCTGAATCAGAAAATCGGAAAAAACAATCTGATTGGTATAATTCTTGGATTTTCATTCATTAGCCTTATCATCGGTGTTATGGCCATTCTGGGATACTACCGGATTGACGGACTAACCAATAACCCTGCCCTTTTTAGTCTTTTCTCAATGTCTGTTGTTGCTGGAATTGTGGAGGAAATAGGACTGAGGGGATACTTCTTCAGGATCGTTGAAGAAGGTCTGGGTACCTGGCTGGCAGTGGTGATTTCAGCCCTGCTTTTCGGTTTTTTACATGCCTGGAATCCGAATGCTTCATTGGTCAGTTCCATCTCAATTGCCCTGACTGCCGGTGTGGTATTGGCTTTGCTTTATGTTTTAACCCGAAATCTCTGGATCGTTATCGCAATGCATTTTGCCTGGAATTTCACCCTGGGTGGAATTTGGGGTGCCCCAGTTTCGGGTGGAGATGCCAACGGGCTGTTGAACGGTGTATTTGAGGGGCCAGATTTATTGACTGGCGGTGATTTTGGACCGGAGGCTTCTATGATTACAGTGATTGTATTTACCGTATTCGCTATCTATTTAATCAAGCGAACGATAAGGGAAAATAAAGTTGTCAAACCCCTATGGAGCATGAACAAATGATCCATATTAGAAGAGCCAAATACACCGAGGTTGAACAGATAGCCAAGTATCAGGTTTTGATGGCTGACGAATCAGAGGGAATGCAATTGGATTATCATACTGTATTACGTGGTGTTCGGGCGGTCTTTGATGATCCGAAAAAGGGATTCTATCTGGTTGCTCAATTCACCGGCCAAATGGTTGGATGTCTCCTAGTCACCCTAGAGTGGTCTGATTGGAGAGCACAGATGCTGTATTGGATTCAATCCCTGTACGTTGAGCCTGCATACAGACGCAAAGGAATTTTCAAATCGATGTATACATTTCTGAAAGAGGAAATTGCTGAAAAAGGAGATATTGCCGGTATCCGGTTGTATGTTGATTTGGGAAATACAGGAGCTATCGAGACCTACAAGGCGCTGGGGATGAATGGGGAGCATTACCAGTTATTCGAGGATGTTGAATAGGGTGCTGCTATATCTTTCTTATCACCATAATACCATCAAAGGCGGGTAGGATGAAGTTTTCCACTCTGTGATCGTTTTGGATTTTTCGATTGAATTTCAGTATCCCCTTTGTGAAATGATCTTTATTTTGGATATCCTCGCTGACGACTTTTCCACTCCACAACACATTGTCGACCAGTAAGTAAGCTCCAGGTTTTATTTTGTCAATAATGAGGTCAAAATAGTCACAATATTCGTCCTTTTCTGCATCCACAAATACCAGGTCGTATTCATAATCCAAGGCAGGTAGCAAATTCCTGGCATCACCTATATGCAAATTTATCTGGTTTTGATACCCCGAAATGGCAATGTTCTCAGTAATGAGTTGTTCCAATTCATCATTGATTTCAATGGTGTCGATGATGCCTCCCTTGAGCAGTCCTTTAGCGAGACAGATGGTGCCGTAGCCTGAGAAGGTTCCAATTTCAAGTATTCGAGTAGGTCTAATCATCTGACTGACCATGGTTAGGAATAAGCCGGTTTGATGGTCAGACGATCTACGGGGATGATACAGTTTGAGATGGGTGTTTCTGAATATCTGGTACAATACCGGGTCCTCGAGCTCAGAATGATCCTGAATGTACTGTGCAATTTTGGGATCGTTGAAACCGATATTCTTTTCGTGGTTCACTGGTAAATCAGCTGTGATAATTGATTCGGATCGAGAACTTCGTTGGCGACCTCCATCAATCGCTCAGCGGTAATTGCCTCAATACGCTGATTGACTACCTCGAGTGAGTCGAAGCGGTCGAATAACAGAAAGGATTTACCTACTGTAAAAAGTAGATTCTCCTTATTGTCAGATGAAATGGCCAGTTGCCCAATGATCTGACGCTTGGCCCGATGCAGTTGCATGCTGCCGAGTTTTTTGTTGCGTAGACTGTCTAATTCTTTATGAACCAGCCTGATGCTCTTATCCAGGTTGTCTTTGTCTGTGCCAAAATAGATGGTCAAAACGCCAGTGTCAATATAGGGTGTGAAACTTGATTCAACTGAGTAGGCGTAACCATGCTTTTCACGTAATGACATATTCAGCCTTGAATTCAAACCCTGTCCACCGAGCAGGTTATTGAGTAAAACCAAATCCAGACGTCTCTGGTCAACAGCATTGTAAGCCTGGTTGCCAATGATGCAATGCGCCTGAAAGGTTTTCTTGTTGCTGCTTACCTTTTCCGCGGTGTATTTTTTGAAGCCATTGCGCGAACCCTTCCGACGATTTGAGGGTACAGGCCCGAGATACCTTTCAGCAAGTTTAACTACTTTGGAAAAAGGCTGACTTCCCACCGATACGAAGACCATTTGATCGGTGTGGTAATTATCATCAATGAATTGCTCAATCCGATCTTTTGTAAATGATTTAAGAGTTTTTGGCGTTCCCAGAATATTTCTTCCTATCGGATGACCCTTGAAGATAATTTCTTCAAAGTCATCGAAAATCAAATCTGCCGGACTGTCTTTATACGAGTTAATCTCATCCATCACCACCTCTTTTTCTCGTTCCAATTCCGTATTCGGAAAGGTGGAATGAAAAACTATATCGGCAAGCAATTCAATAGCGCGCTCAAAGTGGGGCTTCAGAAAGGCGGCATAAAAGGCTGTTTCTTCCTTGGTTGTATAGGCGTTGATTTCCCCTCCTACATCATCCAGACGGCTCAATATGTGATAGGCCTTGCGTTTCTTGGTGCCTTTAAAGATCACATGCTCAATGAAATGCGCAATCCCGTGCTCTTCTTCTTTTTCGTCTCTCGACCCGGCATTGACTAATAAACCACAGTGTGAAACTGGCGAATTAGCCGGTATGTGCACGATTCGGATGCCATTTGACAGGCGATGAAAATGATAATCCATTAACCTCTTGTTAATCAGGTCGCAAATTTAGTAAAACAAGTGATTCAAATTATTTGAAAAGGATATAAATTATGCCTTTTTTTAAAAGGACCTTTGCCGTGAATTATTTTTGCTTTACATTTGTCCACCCGAAAACGGAGGTACCATAGCTCAGTTGGTAGAGCAACGGACTGAAAATCCGTGAGTCCCTGGTTCGATTCCGGGTGGTACCACAAGAGTCAGCTTTAGCTGGCTCTTTTTTTTTGTATCTGCGGATGATCATTTGACACATTATTGCTATTTTTTCGAAAATTTTGGTGATGAGTGTGTTTGGTCGATTATTGTTGCTGGTCTTATTGCTAAATGGATCGCTACTATTTGCGCAGGAGGAACGGGAAGGAAAGAATTTTGAACCCTATCCCGAGGAGTTGTTGAATCGGTTAAAAGGTGGAGTTACTTTGCCATTGCGGGTAGACAACTCGAGCCAAATGTGGTTTCCCCCCGTTTTTACTCAATATGGTTGGAGCTGCAATCAGGCCAGTTCAATTGGTTATCTGCTGACTTACGAGTTGAATCGAAAGCGCAACCTGAACGCCGACTCTCTGCAAAATCAATATGCTCCGCTCTATGTTTGGAATATGCTTAACAGTAACTTCTCGGGTACGGGTGTGAGCTATTTCGACAGTTGGGAATTAATCAAAGCCAATGGCTGCCCAAACTACCACGATTTCCCCTATTGGTCAAATCACTCGGTGTGGATGAATGGTTATGATCGATATTACCGGTCAATGAAGAACAAAGTGATTAAAAACTACTCATTTTCAGTGGCTGATGCTAATGGTTTGAGGGCCCTGAAAACCTATTTATTTAATCACAACGACAATTACCGCTATGGTGGTCTGGCAAATTTCCAGATTGCTTCATCAGGTATGCACATTAAAACACTGCCCCAGGATTCATACGATGCAGGAAAATATGTAATTACCCGCTTTGGCGATCACGTAGGACATGCCATGACCATTGTGGGGTATAATGATGATGTGAAGTACGACTTCAATGGCGATGGTTTATATACTAACCATCTCGACCTCAACGGGGATGGAGAGGTTACCCTGGCTGATTACGAAGTTGGAGCCTTACTGGTCGTCAATAGTTGGGGCAAAGAATGGCTGGATAGGGGGAGGGCATATGTCCCTTACCGGGTGATGGCTAGATACGGTTATGAAGGAGGCTTCTGGAATAAGTCAGTTCATGTGATCGAGGTATTGCCTGCCTATGAACCCCAGCTCACCATGAAGCTCGAACTGGTTCATACCAGTCGAAATATGATCCGCATCGGCGCTGGAGTGGCATCAGACACAGCCGCTCAAAAGCCTGATGTGATTCATCAGTTCCCATTATTCAATTTTCAAGGTGGCGAGGTATCATTGGGATCAGCAGCAACAGGAGAATATATGGAAATTGGCCTGGATTTAACTCCCCTACTGTCGTATGTGCAAACCAATACCCCCACCAAGTTCTTTGTACTCATAGATGAAAGCGATCCAGCCGGGGTTGGCACGGGTACTGTGTACAATTTTGAAATCATGGACTATACACAGAATCCTGTTTCATCAATCAGTACCGAGGGGCATTTCTCATTGAAAGACAACCAAACAACGCTGATACATGTATCTAAAGAGTTGTCATTCGACAAACTCAGTGTTGCTGAGTACCCCGTTCAATATATCCGCAGCAATAACTGGTTTACCATGCCCTTGCAGGCCCATGGAGCTAAAGGGGCAGTGAGTTGGGAAATTGTTTATGATTATGAAGAGGATTCCACCGTACGCGACTATCCTGAACACGCAGGAGAAATCATCCCTCGCACCTTTGGAGGTGACTCTTATCCCGAAATGCAATTGCCTTTTGACTTCCCTTTTTATGGCGAACTGTACGATAAGATATACCTGGATGAAGAAGGTGGAATATTTCTGAATACTCAATTTCAACAGTATCCCTACGCTGTCGATCCTGATCTGGGATTCAAACAGCGCAAGACCATAACGCCGTTTGCACACGATCTGAGCTATTTTTCGTCAGATAACCGTATGCGGTATCACCCCACTGATACCGTGGTGACTGTTTTTTGGGATGCTATGGCTTCAGTGTATGGAACTTCAACCAATATACGCTTCGCTTGTCATCTGTATCCATCTGGTTTAATCGAATTTCACTATTCAGATTATAATCTTATCGGAAAAACACAGGCCGAATTTTCTAGTGGCTTGTCAAATGGCGATGGAAAAACAACTCGTTATACCACGGCTTCATTGATGGGTGAAATAATGCCTAACCAGGTTGTTCAATTGATACCCTTTAATACACCACCGAAATCAAAAATTGAAAATGGAATGCTCTTCTGTCGTCCCGAAGAAGAGAACCAAAACTTCGAAATTAAAGTAAAGGTCAGTGACAATAATCTGCAAGAAGCATTTGGGATCATACCCATCTCAACCATTGATTTGAAGGCAGCGGCTGAAGAAATACTGGTCTATCCAAATCCTTTTGTTGATGAAACAACCATTGAGTTTGTGGTTCCCGAAGCAGATTCGCCGGTAAGCTTCAGAATATTTGACTTATCGGGGAAGTTGCTTAGCTCGCTACTTGAGCAAACCATGGACCTGGGTTTGCATCGAATAGCCTGGAACGGCAGAAGTCAACAAGGATCAATTCTGCCTGAAGGAATATACCTTGGTGTGCTCAAAGTGGCCGACCAATACCAACATGTCAAATTCGTAAAAACCAGGTAGTATTCTTTGCCCTAAATCGGTTTTTTGATTTGTATTTACCTCGGAATATATGTAAATTGGGGAAAGTGTTTTTTGCTTAACCATTGCTTCCAACATATATTCGTCATGGAGTACAAAATTTTGAAACCAGCGCGTTTCGGGGCTGTTGAAATTCTTACGATTTCAAGACCCGAGGCATTAAATGCACTCAATTCCGATTTTTTCAGTGAGTTCAACACCTACATTGATGACATTGTAGCCAACGACCCCATTAAAGTTCTGGTGATCACCGGAGAAGGCAAAGCTTTTGTGGCTGGGGCAGATATTGCCGAAATGGTTCATATGGGCCCCAATGCAGCAAAAGGCTTTTCTGAAAAGGGGCAGCAGACCTTCTACCGGCTTGAAAAACTGCCCATTCCAGTCATTGCCGCAGTAAACGGGTATGCGCTCGGTGGGGGCTGTGAACTGGCCATGGCCTGTGATATCCGCCTGGCATCCCTAAAAGCCTTGTTTGGATTACCAGAGGTCACTTTGGGTCTGATTCCTGGCTATGCCGGAACCCAGCGCCTGGTTAGACTAGTAGGTACAGGTAACGCCCTTAAATGTCTTTTGACCGGCGATGCGGTTGATGCCAAAGAGGCCTACCGGATGGGATTGGTTCAGCAGACCGTGGAACCTGACCAGTTAATTGATGAAGCACTCAAGCTGGCAAATATAATAGCCTCTCGAGGTCCCAAGGCCATCAGAATGGCCAAAGAAGTTGCTCGTCAAGGGCGAAATATGGCTTTTGAAGAAGCCATGGATCTTGAAAAACGTCGCTTTTCTGAATTATTTGAAGACGAAGGAATCGAGGGAATGAAAGCCTTTCTTGAAAAGAGAAAACCCACCTGGGATTGATAATTAATACTATTATGGACTATACTAACCGTTTACAGAAAGTTACCGTATTGGGAGCTGCTGGTAAAATGGGATCAGGCATCCTATTGCTTACGGCCATGGAAGTGACCGACCTCATGCTCCAGAATAAAGACCTCAAGATGGCATTATACGCCATAGATGTTTCAGCCGATGGCCTGAGTGGTTTGTTGAAATATGTACACAGCCAAGTCATCAGAGCAGCTGAAAAAAAGACTGTATTGCTGCGAAAACTCTATGCCGATCGATCTGATCTAATTGAAAATGGGGATGTGATTGAACAGTACGTTCAGGATGTCGTGGGAACCATCAGAACCAGTATTCATTTGCAGGATGCCTACGACAGTTCTTTGGTCTTTGAAGCCATTAAGGAAGATCCCAAACTGAAAATTTCTATCCTGAAAGACATCGATACACACAGCCGCAATGAACCCTGGTTCTTTACGAATACATCTTCTATTCCAATAAGAGAACTTGATCAGGGTGCCGAATTAAACGGACGCATGGTTGGATTCCATTTCTATAACCCTCCTGCCGTTCAAAAATTGGTTGAACTCATTCCGGCTGAGCAAACATTAGATGAATTGGTCGAGTTTGCCCAACAGTATGCTAAGAATCTTAGAAAGAAAGTGGTTCCATCAAATGATTTTGCTGGTTTTATCGGAAACGGACACTTCATGCGAGATGCGCTATACGGTATCCAACAAGTTGAAAAACTTCAGCCTGAATGCGGTTTTGCCGAAGCTGTATGCCAGGTCAATCAAGTGAGTCAAGATTTTTTATTGCGTCCAATGGGGATTTTTCAATTGATCGATTACGTCGGTATTGACGTGGTATCCTATATCATGAAGGTCATGAATCCCCACCTGCCGGATGAAAATCTTCACAGTGAACTCCTAACAAAATTACTTGACCTGAATGTAAATGGGGGCCAGTTCTCAGATGGTAGTCAGAAGGATGGATTCTTCCAGTACATGAAAGGAAGGCCGGTAAGTGTATTCGACATAGACAAAGAAGAATACGTTGATATCACAGGCCCGGCAGAATTTGCCAAGAAAGCTCTGGGCGAACTCCCGAGCCCACTGAACTGGAAAACAGCGAATTTTAGTCCTGATAAACAGACCTTATTGACTGATTTTTTTGCTGGCCTTACCAAGCTGACCTCCCCGGGTGCGAAAATGGCTCAGAGTTACGCCCAGAATTCGAAGAAAATTGGTGAATTATTGGTTAGCTCCGGGGTGGCAGCATCACCAGAGCATGTCAATCAAGTATTACAAACAGGGTTTTATCACGCTTATGGCCCCATCAATAACTATTTTAATTAGTTGAAAATGAAAAATATGCGAAGAAAAGTCTATATGGTTGCCGGATACAATACCATCTCTCTGGGTACCGGTAGAAAAGAGTTTCATCCCAAGAAGCCCAGGCCCGGGCTTGAGCATTACATGGAAGAAGCGGGAAAGGGCTGCCTTGATCAAATTGGTGGGGGTCAACATGTTGATGAAAGTGTTGTTGGTAATTTTATGTCGGCACGATTCAATAAACAGGCCAACCTGCCGGGATTTTTCCCAATGATTGATCCTGGATTGCGGTTTAAGCCGGCCACAAGTGTCGAAGGAGCATGCGGCTCCGGTGGTTTGGCACTCACTTTTGGTATACGATCAGTTTTAGCAGAAACTGCCGATGTTGTGTTGTGTATGGGCGTTGAAGTTCAAAACACCATGAAGGCAATATACGGTGCAGATATCCTGGCTGGTGCAGGTTGGTTTCAGCAAAGAAAAGACGGTCATGCCTATTTCTTTCCCGGGCAATTTTCTGACCGCGCAGGGGCCTACTTCAAAAAATACAATCGAGAAACCACCCGAC